>DROK01000093.1 GCA_011321895.1 Thermodesulfatator atlanticus | reverse complement strand
TCAACATCCCGGGAAAGGGGCTTAGGGCGTAGGAGGGAGGAGGTTCTGCCACCTTCAGCACCGGGGAGGGGGGCATTAGGGGAAGGTCTTCGGCCGGGCTTTCTTCCGCAGGGGCCTCGGGAAGACTAAACGAGATCCTGGGTTTGGTAAGATTTTCTACCGCCCTTTTGACCAGGGTGTAGACCTCCCTTTCCTGCCGGAAACGGACTTCCCATTTGGCCGGGTGAACGTTTACGTCTACCAGTTCTGGAGGGAGATCGAGGGCCAGTAAGAGGGCCGGGTACCGGCCCCGCGGGTAGGCGCTCTTGATCCCTTCCAGGATAGCGCTGGCCAATAGTTTGTCCTTTACCACCCGGTTATTGACCAGAAAATAAATGTGGCGGCTGGTAGGGAAGGTATAGCGGGGAAAGGTCATGATGGTTTCTAACCGGAAAGGGGGTTTTTCAAAAGTTTCTACCGCAAAGGCCTCTTCCTTGAGCCCTACGCTTTCGGCAAGCAGCCCCAGGCGCCCCTGGCTTGCCTGATACTGAAAGGCCTTGCGTTCGTTAAGCTTGAGAAAAAGATTACTGCTTGGTCTTTCAAAGGCCAGAAGTTTCATTAGCTCTACGACTCTTGCGGCCTCGGCCCGCGGACTTTTCAAAAAGGCCTTTCTGGCCGGAACGTTGCCGAAAAGATTTTTGACTTCTACCGTGGTTCCCGGTGGTAGTCCCTTTTCGGTAAAGGAAAGGAGTTTGCCGTAACGGACCCGTACCCTACCTCCCAGGAGGGCCTCTTTGGCCCGGGAAGAGATGACAAGTTCAGCCACCGCCGCGATACTGGCCAGGGCCTCTCCCCGAAAGCCCCAGGTGGCAATCTTGAAGAGATCTTCTTCTGAAGAGATTTTGCTGGTGGCGTGGGGCAGGAAACAGATTTTCAAGTCCTCCGGAGACATCCCGTGTCCGTCGTCCTGTACCCTTATGAGAGAAAGGCCCCCCTGCCTTAGTTCGACCGAAATATTCTGGGCTTGGGCGTCAAAGGCGTTTTCACAGAGTTCTTTGACCACGGAAGCCGGTCTTTCGATGACCTCTCCGGCGGCGATCTTGCGGGCAACTTTTTCGGGAAGAATTTTAATTTTTGCCATTTTACTAAACTTAATCTACACTAAATGGCCGGGGGATAACCAGGGGTCTTGGCATGAAGAGCAGATTTTTAGACGAATGGCGCACTTTAACCCTTTACGAAAAATTTGAACAGATAATATCACTCATCCTGACCGCTATCATAGCCTCCGTTATTCTGGTGGCCCTGGGAGGGGTGATAAGGGAGACTTATTTCCTCCTTTTTAAGGTAAATTGGGAGATTATAGACCACAAATTCTTTCAAAAGATCTTCGGCATGATCATGACCCTTCTCATCGCCCTTGAGTTCAAACACTCTATTCTTAAGGTCTCCCTGCGCAAAGAAGGGATAGTACAGATCAAAACGGTTATTCTGATCGCTTTGCTGGCCTTGGTGCGAAAATTTATCATCATAGATCTGAAGGCGGTCAGCCCTGCCAAACTGGCCGCGTTGGCCTTTGCGGTTTTGGTACTCGGCGGGTTATATTGGCTTTTGCGAGAACAATACCTTCGCTACCGCACATGAAAAGGCCCCTTTGCTTGCTTGTACTCCTTTTTTTATCCGCCTGTGGCTACCAGCTTGAAGGCCGGCCTACCAGCTTTGCTCCCACCTGGCGGACTATCTACGTCCCGGTCTGGGAGAACCCCTCTGCTGACATTCGCTTTGGGGAGATCATGGCAGAAGCCCTGCGGGAGAGAATAGAACTGGCTGGTGACCTGAAAATTGCTCCCGCCCAGGAGGCGGATCTTATCTTAAAGGGCCAGATAATTTCCGTTTACGTTGGGGGACTTTCCTTTGACGTCTACACCCAAACCCTAGAACGGCGGGTTTCCGTTCGGGCCAAAGCAGAGCTTATCGACCGCCAGGGCAGGGTAGTCTGGCGCAACGACAACATCTACCGTTACGAAGACTATCCGGTGGTAAAAGAGATAGCGGGAGAGGAAGTAGATCCCGGCCGAGAAATAGCCCTCCGTAAAATCAGCCGAGACCTTGCCGAAATTATCTACCACCAGATAATTTCTGCCTTTTAAATTCTACTTTTTACTTTTAAAGAAAGCCTTTGTCTAAGCCGATCGAAAAAGAAAAAACAGAGAGTAGTATGCGCTACGGATTACTGGTTTTAAACGATTATCCTCCGGAAAAGCGAGAAGAAATTGCCAGTTTTTTGAGTCGCTATACCAAAAATGGAATCACTGTTTCTGAAATAAAAAAATTACTCCTCTACAAACCCTTAATCCTTAAAAGAGGTATTTCCGAGCAAGAAGCTCAAATTTTCATTGAAAAACTTTCTTCTTACGGCGCCGACGTATCATTTGTTTTACCAGAAGAAACAGATAATAAAAAAGCAGCAAAGATTACACAAAAAGAAAATAACGAGTGTGATAATAGTATTGAACAGACCCAGGCAAAAAGTGACATTCTTCAAATATTAAACGATAAAGATTATGAAAAAACTTATGTCAAGCATTCGTTATCTAAGTCTCCCTTCAAAGAAAAATTATGCAAAAAATTAAAAGAACGTATTAAAGAAGAGATTTACCGGGTTAATAAGGAAATATGGCTTGTTTTTTCTTTGGTCTTAATTGTTGCTTTGATGAATTATTTAGTGGATTCACAGCGTTTACTTTTAAGTCTTTATACTTTGCCTACTATATTTTCAGCCTATTATTTTGGTAAAAGGCATGCGGTCTTAACAGCCTTAGCCAGTATTGTCTTGGTAATTTCTATGCTCTATTATCTGCCTCAGCTTTTTCATGATGAGCCAATACTCCGTTTTAAAAATGATAACTGGCAAGATTTTGTAGTTTGGGGAAGCACTCTCATTATAACTGCTTATGCGATGGGAACACTTTATGATCGTTACCGGGAAAAGATTAAAGAATTGCAAAAGACATATCAGGGTATTTTGGTTATACTGCGTCACTTTATCTCTAAAGATGAATATACTGAAAACCACTGTTACCGGGTCTCGGTATATGCGGTAAAGATTGCCCAGTATTTGGGTCTTCCAGAGGAGAGGATAGAAGACCTGCGGGCGGCGGCGCTGCTCCATGATTTAGGTAAACTGAAAATAAGTCGGGAAATCCTCTATAAAGCGGCCAGACTTTCTCAGGAAGAGTTTAACGAAATAAAAAAACACGTGACCTCCGGTACGGAACTTTTGGAACCCCTATCCGGGGCCTTTGGCCGCATCATTCCTATCATTTTGGCCCACCACGAAAGGTGTGATGGAAGTGGTTATCTGAACTTAAGTTGCGAGGAGATCCCCTTAGAAGCCAAAATTTTGGCGGTGGCTGACGTTTACGACGCCCTGGTGAGTGACCGCCCCTATCGCAAAGGGTTACCTCCCTTTGAGGCCAAAGAAATCATTCTAAAAGAGGCGGGCAAACATTTTGACCCGGTAGTAGTCAAGGCCTTTGTTAAGGCCTTTGAAAACGGGGAACTAGAAGTACCCAAAATCATCGTTTAATTTTGGCAAGGACCTTTTCCCAAGAAAAATCAACGATATTGCGTTCCTGGCAGGAGAATTCCACCCCGATGAGATAGAGCTCCTGGCATTGGTTGAGGTATTTTTCGTGGTACCTTTTGGCCTTAAGCTGCGAAAGAGCCCGCCCTTCTGGTTCAAGCTCCACCACCTTGAATTCAAAAAGATAGCAGCGATTATCGAAGAGGACGGCCATGTCCAGGCGCCCGTGGCTGGTGGCGTCTTCCACTATCACGTCGACTCCTAGCGCCGCGAAGTAGGCGTAAAACACGCTGGCGTAAAAGCCTTCGTAATTCTGGATTTCGGATTTGCGGTACCAGTCATGCGGGATGGAGGCGAAGAACGAATAGAAGGCCTCTTTTAGGGCGAGGAGATCGTTTTTCTCGAGGGCCTCGTAAACTTTATCGAGTTCTTTTTCTTTGCGGTAAGGCTCAAGGAAGGTGTTAAGGAGGTAGTTGTTAAAGCTAACTTTTACTTCGAGGTTGGGCCAGCCAAGCAGATACTTGAGGATGGCTCTTCTCTGGCGCACTTCTTTGATGGTGAGGTAGCCAGTCTGGAAGAGGAGGGTTTCGGGGTAGATGCGGTCCACGTCAAAGCTTTCAAGTATTTCGTCTCCGACCTCGAGGTTTTCTAAGGTGGGTATGGGAAGCCTCCGTTCCAGGATGAGCTTGATAAGGAAAGAAGGGGTGCCGGTCTCAAACCAGTAGGGTCGGAAGAGTTTGTCGCGTAAGAAAAGAAGGACATCGAAGGGGTTGTAAAGGGACTCTCCAAGGAAGTTATAGCCATTATACCAGCGTCTGACTTCGGCAAGATCAACCCCTTCCAGACGGTCAGCAAAGACGGTTTCAAGCTCCTCCTGGGTGTAGCCGCAGATGGTGGCGTAGGAAGGGGAGAGGGTGATGTCTTCCAGGTTGTTGAGGCCTGAGAAGAGGGAGACCTTGGAGAATTTGGAGACCCCGGTGATAAAGCAGAATTTGAGGTAAGGGTCGGCGTCTTTGAGGACGGCGTAGAAGTTTTTGAGTTTTTCGCGGATGGCAATGGCTGTTTCTCGGTCCTCTATCCGGTCAAGAATGGGTTTGTCGTATTCGTCCACTAGGACAACGACCCTTTGGGAAAACTTCTCAGCCGCCCTGATGATGATTTCATGAAAACAATTTCGGTAATTTTTAGTGGACTTACAATTTAGCCCCAAGTTTTCTTGATTTCGTTCGAGGATAAAAAATATGGAATCAAGGAGGTCCTCCACCCCTTCCACCACGCCTGCGCCAAAAGAGATATAAATAACGGGGTATATTTTCGACCACTCCCAGTTGTTTTCCAAGAAAAGGCCCTCGAAGAGTTCGCGTTTGCCAAGGAAGGCCTGGCGCAGGGTATCAAGAAAGAGGGACTTGCCAAAGCGCCTCGGGCGAGAAAGAAAATAGTATTTGCCTTCGTCTACCAGTTTTTTGACAAAAGGGGTTTTGTCGACGTAGTAGTAATCCTCAGTGCGGATGACCTCAAAGCTCTGGATACCGACGGGGAGTTTGCGCGGCATAAAATCATGCTAGCAAAGGAAAAAAAACTATACAACGGATACCTTCGGCCAGGCGTAAAGAGACTTAATTGTTAAAGGTGCCTTCAAACTATCCACGAACACCCCCTAAATTTTTTATTGACAATTTTCGTCAAGTAGGGTTAAGCTAATTTTAGCTTTCGGGCTATGGCAGCCCTTGGGGAAACCCAAGGGCTTTTTCTTTTTGAAAAAGAAGGTGGGGGATGGTGTCTGGTCTTCTAAACCAGCGGGCCTACCTTTACCATCTCGCCCGCCCCTCCCGCAAATAGGAGGCCCGCTGGTCCTTTTTAAAGGTTAGCGGGGTTTGTGTTTCTTCCACCAGCGTTTAAAAAGGCTCTTTTTGAGGGGGGAGAGATAGTCAACGTAAAGTATCCCTTCTAGGTGGTCTAGTTCGTGTTGGACGGCCCTGGCCCCCAGTCCTTCAAGTTCCATTTCAAAGGGCTTACCCTCCCGATCAAGGGCCCGCACCAAGACTTTGGCCCGGCGCTTGACCTTGGCCGAATAACCCGGAATGCTAAGACAGCCCTCTTCTTCGTAAATTTCTCCTTCGGTGGCTACGATCTCCGGGTTGATAAAGACCAGGAGTTCGGGGCTTCCTTCTCGCTGTTTGAGGTCAAGGACGAAAAGCCTTAATTTTTCCCCTACCTGGTTGGCTGCCAGCCCCAGGCCCTTGGCTTCGTACATGGTCTCTGCCATGTCATCGATGAGCTGCTGAAGCTGACCATCGATCTCTTTTACCGGCAAAGCCTTTTCCCTTAAAACCGGGTCTCCCAGGATGCGTATCTTCCTCTTAGCCATAGCTTAAACTCTAACAGATTATAACTGTTTTAAAAACCAAAAAATTATGTTTTTTTGTGCTTCAAAAATAAATTTCCGAGTCCCTTAAACAAGCCTTCAGGCAGAAAAATCATGATCACCACCAGGATGGTGCCAAAGATCAGGACGTCGTAGTCTTCGAAGACGGTAAGCACTTCCGGCAACAGGGAAAGGACAACCGCCCCCAGGAGCGCCCCCCAGAGGCTGGCTACGCCACCCACCACCACCATGGTCACAAATTTAACCGAATGGATAAAGGTAAAGCTCATAGGGCTGATAAACATGGCGAAATGGGCGTAGAGGCTTCCTGCCAGGCCGGCCAAGGCGGCGGAAAGGAGAAACACGATGAGTTTGAGGCGTCCGGTGTCATAGCCCAGGGCCATGGTGGCGGCTTCGCTGTCGTGCAGGGCCAAAAGGGCGCGGCCAAAAGGGGAATGGGCCAAATGCAGGGCCAGGAGCAGAGACACCAAAAGGACTCCCACGAAGAGGAAATAATATTGTTTGCTTTCCAAAAAGGTAAAGCCGGCTACCTGCAAAGGGGGAATCCCTACCAGACCCGAAGGCCCGCCCGTCAGGCTAATCAATTCTTTAAAGACTACGTAAACGATTATGCCAAAACCCAAAGTGGCCATGGCCAGATAGTGCCCCTTGAGTCTGAGGGCAGGGATCCCGATGAGCAAGGCCGCTATCAGGGTGACGCCCTGGGCCGCTAAAAGTGCTGCAAGCGGGCTCAAACCGTATTTGGCCGTGAGGATGCCGGAAGTGTAGGCCCCCAGGCCGTAAAAAGCGGCGTGTCCCAAGGAGACCTGGCCCGCGTACCCCATAAGGAGGGAAAGGCCAATGACCACCAGGCCGTTTAAGATCAAGATGTTTAGGACGTTAAAGTAGTAGTCGTTTCGGTTAATAAAACCCGTGGCCAGGAGAAAGCCGCCGAGGATAATAAGGGCCAGGTACTGTTTTTTCATAGTTTTTTGGCCTCTTTGGTCCCAAAAAGACCTTCTGGTTTAACAAAGAGCATCAAGATTAAGATGATAAAGGCCGCAGCGTCTTTATAGGCCGAAGAAAGGAAACCCGCCGCCAGCGCCTCCAGTATCCCCAAAATGAAACCGCCCAGCACCGCCCCGGTACTCGAGGTAAGCCCTCCCAATACCGCCGCACTGAAGCCCTTAAGACCAAGCATGGTCCCCATGTCGTACGTGGCAAAAGTAATGGGAGAGATAATTACCCCGGCGAGCGCCGAGATAGCGGCGCTTAAGGCGAAGGCCAGAAGGACCAATGGTTCTACTTTTATGCCCAAAAGTCTTGCAGCCAAGCGGTTGGCCGCACAGGCCCGCATGGCTTTGCCTGTAAGGGTCTTTTTAAAAAAGGCCTCCAGGGTCAAGACGGCGATTAGGGCCGTGGCGAGCACCAGAATGCTTTGGGGGACGATGGTAGCCCCTAAAACAGAAATAGGCCTTTCCCCCACGAAGGCCGGCACCGGTAAAGGATCCTTTCCCCAGATAAACATGGCCAGCCCTTTGATCAGGATGGAAAGACCAATGGTAATGATGATGAGGGTAATGGGGCTGGCTTTGCGGGCCGGATAGATGGCCAGCCGTTCTATCAGGATTCCGGCCAGAGCCGTGATCAGGATGGCCAGGGCAAAGGCCAGGGGCAGGGGAAGATTCAGGCCGCAAAAAGTGGCGGTCAGCATGGCCCCCAGCATCACGAATTCGCCCTGGGCAAAGTTTATGACTTCGGTGGCGTTGTAAATAATGGTAAAACCAAGGGCGATAAGGGCGTAAATGGCCCCGCTGGTAAGGCCAGAAAAAAGATATTGTAAAATCTCTTCCATTAAGCCTCTTGTTTAGTCGGAGCTTGTGAAGCCGAAGGAGACTTTATTACAGGTTGGAGATTAAGCAAGGGGGCGGGATGCCCCCTTACTTTTACTTAATGAGTTTCCAGTCGCCGTTTTCTATCCTTACCAGGACAAAGGCGGTCTTTTCGTCAAGGCCGTTATGGTCTTTCGGGCTCATGTTGAAAATACCGTGAATACCCACGATGCCTCTGGCGTTTTCAAGGGCCTGGCGGATCTTGGCCCGGTCCGCCCCTGCTTTGGCCAGGGCGTGTTTTAAAAGGAGCATGGCGTCATAAGCGTGCCCGCCAAAGGCCGAAGGCTCTTCCCCGTAGCGGGCTTTGTATTTGGCAATGTAATCTAAAAGGAGTTTTTTCTGAGGATCGTCGTCAGGGAGCTGGTCAGCCACCAGGATTTTACCCGCCGGGAGGATGATCCCTTCGGCCGCCTCGCCGGCCAAGGCGATAAATTTTTTGGAGGCCACCCCGTGGCTCATAAAAAGCTGTTGCTTCATCCCCAGCTGTTTCATATTTTTGGCCACTATCGCCGGCCCAGGGTTAGTACCCCAGCAGACCACGGCGTCCGGATTTTTGGCCCGGATTTTGGTGAGCTGGGCCGTCATATCGACGTCTTTGGGGCCAAAGAGTTCGTCAGCTACGATCTCTATGCCGTACTGAGGGGCCAGGGCCTTGAGTTGTTCCCGTCCGCTCTGGCCAAAGCCGTTGGAAACCGTGATAATGGCTATTTTCTTGAACCCGTGTTTTTGACAGTAGCTATAGATTTTCTTCACCGCCAGGCGGTCACTCTGGGCGGTCTTGAAGACCCAGGGTTTCACCGGTTCTACGATCTTGATACCCGCCGCGCACGAAATGAGGGGGACTTTATAACGTTCCACAAAGGGGATGACCGCCAAAGTGGTACCCGTACGACTGGGACCGATCACGGCCAGGACCTTATCGTGGACGATGAGTTTGGTGATTTTCTTGACGGCGTTGGTCTCTTCTCCTTCGGTGTCATAGATGATGACCTCGATAGGGTGTCCGTTAATTCCGCCGGCTTTGTTTATTTCGTCAACCAGCATAACCAAGGTATTCCTTTCTGGCTCACCGATGAAGGAAGTGGGACCGGTAATGGAGAAAAGACCACCGATGCGGTAGGGTTCTCCGGCCCAAACACTGGCGCTGGCCAAAAGAAAAAGACCGACTGAAAGGATCAGGAACCACTTTTTCATTGAGGACCCTCCTGCGTTAATTTTGGGTGATAATAACGAAGGAAAAAAGTCTTTGTCAAAGGCAAAAAAAATAAACTATGGTGGAAGAAGAAACTAACGCGAAAGGAGAGAGGTATGGGTTACCCTCCGATTTACGAAAGGCTCAAAAGGCGGTTTCCGGAAATAATGGAAAGCCTGGAAAGGCTGGGGCAGACCCTGAGGGAAAAGACGGTCTTTAACCGTAAGGAGGTGGAATTGCTCAAGCTTTCGGCCTCTGCGGCGCTGGGTTCCGAAGGCGGGGTCCATTCCCACGCCCGGCGGGCCCTGGCGGCTGGCGCTGCGGCCGAAGAGGTGGAGGAGGCCGTAATCCTTCTGGTTAACCAGCTCGGTTTTTCCCGCACCGCGGCGGCCATGAGCTGGGTGTGGGACGTGCTGGAAAAACAGCCTCCCCCGGTGGAAATAACCTTTCAGGGCTCTCCCCTCACCCTCCTTGGGTGGCGCCCGGAGGTGGGGGAGCAGGCCCCGGATTTTACCGTGGTGGATCTGGAACTCAACCCTCACCGCCTCGCCGAGTTTAGAGGCAGGGTCTGCGTGATAAGCAGCGTTCCTTCCCTTGATACGGAGATTTGTCAGCTCCAGACCAGACGTTTTAACGAAGAGGCTTCCCGTCTTCCCGGGGTGGAAATCCTGACCATCAGTCTGGATTTACCCTTTGCCCAGAAGCGGTTTTGCGAGGCCTTTCAGGTGGGCCGGGTCAAGATTTTTTCCGATTACCTGAATCGTTCCTTTGCTTACGCCTTTGGTTTGCTCATCAAAGAGCTTAAGCTTTTGGCCCGTTCGGTCTGGGTACTTGACCAAGAGGGAGTTATACGCTACCGCGAACTTGTTCATGAGCTTACCGCTGAACCGGATTACGAGGCGGCCCTAGAAGCCGTGCAAAAACTCCTTTAAAAACGGAGGGGTTATGGCGGGAAAAATCCTTCAACCTGAAGAGGTTCGTCTGAAGATAGATCCCAAGACCTTGGGAGTAACTTCTACTGAAGAGATAGGGATCCTGGAAGAGCGTATCCTGGCCCAGGAGCGGGCGGTCAGGGCCCTTGATTTTGGGCTCAATTTCGAAGACCTCGATTTCCATATTTACGTGGCCGGGACCGCCTCTTTGGGTACCAGCTATATCACCCGTTCTCTGGTAGAACTCCAGGCTAAGGAGCGGCCCACTCCTTCGGACTGGTGCTACGTTTACAACTTCAAGGATCCCGATGCTCCCCGTGCCCTTGAGCTCCCGCCCGGCCGGGGCCGGGAACTCAAAAAGGACATGGCGGACCTGGTGGAAAATCTCAAGCAACGGATCCCCGAGGCCTTTGAGAGCGAAGCTTACCTCAACCGCAAGGAAAGCATTATTCGCGAGTTCAACGTGCGCCGGGCCAAGATATTCGAGGAGCTTGAGCAGAAAGTAAAGGCCGAGGGTTTTATCCTGAACGTGGAACCCATGGGGATGATGATTATCCCCGCCAAAGAAGACGGCACCCCTATGACCCCTCAGGACGTCCAGGCCCTGCCGGAGGAGAAAAAAGAGCTCCTCAAACGAAAGAGCGAAGAACTACAGAAAGAACTAAACGCCACGGCCCGGCGTATCCAGCAGCTAGAAAAAGAATTGCGGGAGCAGTTAAAGAGGCTTGACCGTGAAATAGTCCTAAACGTGGTAGGTACTTACATTCAGGAACTCAGGGAAAAATACGCGGGCATCCCCGGGGTGACCTCTTATTTGAACGAGGTGCAAGAAGACATTGTCAAACACCTGGATGATTTTCGCCAGCGACCAGCCCCTCCCCCGCCGATGCCCTTTCCGATACCTGCCCCTCAACCCTCCTTTACCCGCTACGAGGTAAACGTCTTTGTCGATAATTCGGAGACCAAAGGGGCCCCGGTGGTCTTTGAACCCAACCCGACCTATACCAATCTCTTTGGGGCCATCGAACGTAAGGCCCAGTTTGGGGCGCTGATCACCGATTTCACCATGCTGAAGCCGGGAAGCCTCCATAAAGCCAACGGTGGCTTCCTCATCGTAAGGGCCCTGGATCTCCTGAAATACCCCTTCAGCTGGGAAAATCTCAAGCGGGCCATCAAGACCCGCAAGATATATCTTGAAGATCTGGCCGAACAGATTGGCCTTTTCACCACCAAGACTCTAAAACCAGAGCCCATTCCTTTCCGGGCCAAGGTAATCCTGCAGGGTGATCCCTTCATTTACCATCTGCTCTATCTCTTTGACGAGACTTTTAGGGAGGTCTTCAAGGTAAAGGCGCACCTGGACCGGTGGGTTGACCGGGACGAGCTGCGGACCCAGCAGTTTTTGCGGGCGGTGGCCACCATGGTCAAGAGGGACAAACTCCTGCCCCTGGACGCCACGGCCCTTGCCCGGTTGATCGAATTTTCCTGTGAGCTTGCTGGCCGGCAGGACAAACTCTCGCTGGAACTGCCCGTCATACAAGACGTCATCAAGGAAGCCCATTTCTGGGCCAAGCGCGAAGGGGCCTCCCAGATCAAGGCCGAACACCTGGAACGGGCCATCAAGGAGCGGGAATACCGGGCCAACCTGCCCGAGGAGCACATCCAGGAGATGATCGAAAAGGATCTCTTAAAGATCCAGGTCGACGGCTACCAGGTGGGGAGCATCAACGGGCTTTCGGTCTACGACCTGGGAGACTACTCCTTTGGCCGGCCAACCCGTATTACCGTCAATATTTCGCTGGGCAAAGAAGGGGTGGTCAACATAGAGCGCGAAGCAGAACTTTCCGGGAAGATCCATACCAAAGGGGTCCTTATCCTGGCCGGCTTCTTGAGGGAGCGTTTTGTTTACGACAAGCCGCTTACCCTTACAGCCACCCTCTGCTTTGAGCAGAGTTACGGGTTGATTGACGGGGACTCTGCCTCCGGGGCGGAGCTATTTGCGCTGCTTTCCGCCCTTTCCGGGGTGCCCATTTATCAGGGGATTGCAGTTACGGGCTCCATAAGCCAGAAGGGGGACATCCAGCCCGTTGGGGGGATAAACAAAAAGATCGAAGGCTTCTTTAAGGTCTGTGAGAAGAAGGGGTTGACCGGGAAACAGGGAGTGATCATCCCGCAGGCCAACGTCAAAGAACTTATGCTCAAAGAAGAGATCGTAAAGGCCGTGGCCGAAGGCAAATTCCATATCTGGGCCATCTCCCGGGTAGAAGAAGGGATAGAGATCCTTACCGGCAAGCCGGCGGGAGAGCGGCGCCCAGACGGTACCTATCCGGAAGGGACGATATTTTATCTGGTGGACCAGAAATTGAGGGAGCTGGCCGAGCTGGCGCGCTCTTTTGCCAGGGCGGAGAAGGAAGAAAAATAAAGGGGCGGCCAGAAGGCCGCCTCCCTTTAACCGCCGACTTTGGGGGTTTCTCCCTTATGCCATAGGTACACGATGGGGCTTGCCACAAAGACGGAGCTGTACGTCCCCACGATGACGCCCAAGGCCAGGGCCAGCGCAAAATCCCTGAGTACCACCCCGCCGAAGAAGAGGATGGCCAGAATGACCAAAAGGGTGGTCAGGGTGGTGATAATGGTGCGGGCCAGCATTTCGTTTACGCTGCGGTTGATGATCTCCACAAAGCTCATTTTGCCCCGGTAGCGTTTTATGTTCTCCCGAATCCGGTCAAAGATAACCACCGTATCCGTGAGGGAGTAACCCGCCAGGGTGAGGAGGGCGGTCACCAGGAGCAGGGTTATTTCCCGGTTTAATACGTAGAAGAGGCCCAGGACCGCCAACACGTCGTGAAAGGTGGCGGCGGCTGCGGCCACCCCAAAGCTTACGTTAAACCTGAAGGCCAGGTAACCAATGATGCCGGCCAGCGAGATGGCGATGGCGATCAAGGCCTTTCTCTTAAGCTCTTTACTGATAGCCGAGCCGATTTCCTCCTTGGCTTCAAGCTTAAAATTGTAGGAAGGGAATTTTTCTTTAAGGATTTCCCTTACCTTGGCCTCAAGATCGCCCACGGTTTCGGCCTTGCGTCTGAGCTTGACGATCAGGAGGTTCTCTCCCTTGACGTCCTGGAGTTGAAAGCCCGTTATCCCGGCCTCTTTTAAGGCCTTTCTGATTTCATCAAGACTGAAGGGTTTTTCTGCCCGGTAGTAAGCCATCACCCCGCCGGCAAAGTCCACCCCGAGATTGGCAGCACCCCTTGAGATTTGCACAAAGGCGATCAGGCCCAGGGCGACCAGAACCCCCGAGACCACGGCGGCTATCTTCCGGGCCCCCATGAAATCGATACGGGGGTTTTTGATGATGGTCATGAAATTGATCTTGGGGGTTTTACCCTTGGCAATGAGGTAATCGTAGACGATGCGGGTCCCGAAAATGGCGGTGAAGAGGTTGATCACGATACCGGCCGAAAGGGTGACGGCAAAACCCTTGATCGGGCCGGTGCCGAAAAGAAAGAGGGCCAGGGCGGTAATCAGGGTGGTGATATGGGCGTCCACGATGGTCCAAAAGGCCCGGTCATAACCGGCCACGATGGCGGCCCGGGGAGGACGCCCCAGTCCCAGCTCCTCGCGCATCCGTTCAAAAATGAGGACGTTTGAATCCACCCCCATCCCCATGGTCAAGATGATACCGGCGATACCCGGCAGGGTAAGGGTGGCCCTAAAAAGGGAAAGGACGGCCAAAAGCATCAATACGTTCAATATCAGGGCCACGTCTGCCACCAGCCCGGAGAAGCGATAATAAATGATCATAAAGAGCATGACCGCCGCGGCCCCGATCAGCCCCGAAATAAGGCCTTTCTTGATGGAATCCCGGCCCAGACTGGGTCCCACGGTGATATTCTGGATCACCTTGACCGGTGCGGGCAGGGCCCCGGCCCGTAAGACGATGGCCAGATCAGCGGCCTCTTCGTAGGTAAAAGAGCCGGTGATCTGGGCCTGCCCTCCGGGGATCTTTTCCCTGATCACCGGTGCCGAACGGACTACGTCGTCCAGCACAATGGCCAGCCTCTTGCCTACGTTTTCTTCGGTTACCCGGGCAAATATCCGGGCTCCCCGGTCGGTAAATTCAAGGGCTACGTACGGCTCGTTGTAGACGCCCCCGATGCGTACCCGGGCCGTCTTTACCATATCTCCGGTAAGGACCGCCCGTTTTTTCAGCAACAGGGGCTTTTTGATTACCCGGCCCGTCTGCCTGTCCCGCTCCACGAGGAAATATATTTCGTCGTCAGGAGGGATATAGGGCCGCAAGACCCTGTTTATTTCTTCCCGGGAGGCGTCGGGTTTGAGCCGGCCCTCCTTTATGGCCCTGGCGATGAGGCCAGGCAGATCAATGCGGGCCATGGCTTCTTCGTCAACCAGGTGGAATTCCAGCTGCGCCGTCTGTCCGATTAGTTTGAGGGCGCGCTCCGGGTCCTTGACCCCGGGGAGCTGGACAACGATCTTGTCTGTGCCCTGCTTTACGATTACCGGTTCGGTAACCCCGAACTGGTCGATCCGGTTTCTGATTATTTCCAGACACTGGTCAAGGGCGTTTTCACGGATAAAGGCTATCTGTTTTTCGGTAAGGGAAACCACCAGCTTGGGAAATTTACCTTCTTCTTCCCGGACGATCTTCAGGGAACCGAATTCTTGGTTGATAATCTCCTTGGCCCGGGCCAGGGCCTCTTTGCTGGGAAAGATAAGGACGGCCTGGTGGGGTTCCTGGGCTTCGCCAATTTTCACCCTTATGCCCTTGCGGGCCAGTACCTGCTGAAGATCTTTGAGCCGGGCGTTTAGGGCGTTCTGGATGGCCTTGTCTATGTCTACCTGCAGTACCAGGTGCATGCCTCCCTGAAGGTCAAGCCCGAGCTTCAACCGCTGCCCGTAAATGTGTTTGAGGTACCAGGAGGGAAGGTTGGGGTAAAAAGAGGGCAATACCAACAATACGGAAAGCAAAGTTAGAAAGGCCAGCAGAGCCATCTTCCATTTGAGCATCCGCGGCATAGAACTCCCCCTTTGTATCGCCATACTGGTTTGGAGTTTCTAATGCAAAGAAGATGCCTTGGCAAGAATAAACTTAGAAGAGGCTGGTCTTGGCTAAATTTGACCAATATTTAACTGGCAGCACAAACCTAAGCTGAGATATTTGAGGTTGCGAGACATAAAGTCCCAAAAGGAAAGGCCGGCGGCCAGCTCTTCCCGGGTGGGTGAAGCGGCAGGGGTCAGATAATAGACTTTGGCACCGGTTTCCTCGGCGATAATTTCTGCAAAACGCCGGGCGGAGGGCTCGTCGTAATAGACGGCCTTAAGTCCTTTCTGTTTTACTAATTCGATTAGGTGTCGTAAGGTCTTGGGGGTGGGTTCCGCCTCGGGGCTTTGGCCGGCCAGGGTGCAAAAACGGAGGCCATAATTTTTTTCCCAGGCGCCAAAGGCATCGTGCCCGGCTAACACCACGGTCCGGTGACGGCAGGTGGCAAGGGTTTCCTGGAAGAGGCGGTGTAATCTCAGGAATTTCTCTTGGAGCCTTTTTCCCCTTTTCAGGAAAAGGTCCGCCTCATCAGGTATGATTTGGGCCATCTTCTGCGCCAGCGCCCAGGAGATCTCGGCGTCTCTTGGGAAATCAAGCCAGACGTGAGGGTCTGGCCCGTGGCCGGAATGACCGGTTTTAGGGGGGAAGATCAGGAAGAGATGGCGGATTTCAAGACCCTTGCGCAGGTCATCGAGCCAGGGCTCAAGGCCGCCTCCCACGGCAAAGAGGAGTTCTGCCTTTTTTAAAGACAGGATATCTTGAGGAGTTGGTTCCCAGGCGTGAGGGTCCGCCCCGGGAGGCAAAAGAAGCCTTACTTCCACCGCCTCCCCGCCAATTTCTCTGGCTATTTCAGCCAGCGGATAGATGCTGGCCACTATGAGGGGTTTGGAGCCGGCCCATACCTTCCCCAGCAGCAGGGAAAGGAACAAGATACTTAAAACCGCCCGGATCATGCTTCTGGCCAGATAAGGAGCTTGAGTCCTGGCTTTATGAGATTGCCCCTCAAATTGTTCCAGGCCTTCAGGTCGTAAAGGCGTACCCCGAATTTACGGGCGATTTTCCAGAGTGAATCTCCGGGTTTGACCTGGTAAACCATGGCCTGTCCCCGGGGAGAGACAGGTTTGGCTGAAACGTAAAGTACGGCCTGGGTACGCACCGGGATACGCAACACCTGCCCGACCCTTAATTTGTGGCCTCTTAGGTGGTTGGCCCGCTTAAGGGCCCGGACCGAGACCCCGTAATAGGAGGCGATTTTGTAAAGGCTTTCGCCCCGGTGGACGCGGTGACGAAGGTTCTGGCGGTAGTAGACAAAGCGGATGTTTCTTAAAGCGGCCAGGGTCTCTTCCCCCCGGCCAAAGGGGACCTTTACCGGATAGGAGGCCACCGTGGGCGGGGTCTTGCCCCGTCTCAGTTCGGCGTTAAGGAGCCGGATTAGGTCGTAGTCTGTCCCGCTGGCGAGCGCCACGGCCCTGAGGTCCGTGCCTCCGGGCACTTCGATGATTTCGTAATCCAGCGGTGGGTAAGGCTCTACGTCAAAGCCGAATTTTTCCGGGTTTTTGGCGATGATCATGGCCGCTATCATCTTGGGAACGTAGTTTTTGGTCTCCCGTTTGAGGTAACGGTAGCGACAGAGCTTCCAAAAATCCCTGGTCCCGTAGCGCCTGATAGCCCGCCTTAATTTGGCTTCCCCGGCGTTGTAACTGGCAGAAGCCAGGTGCCAGCATTCAAATTCCTGATAGAGTTCCGAAAGATATTTGGCCGCGGCGTGGGTGGCCTTCTCCGGGTCTCTTCTCTCGTCCACCCAATAATTGATTTTGAGCCCGTACCTGCGGGCCGTGGAACGAATAAACTGCCAGATCCCACAGGCACCAGCCCGGGAATAGGCAAAGGGGTTAAAACCGCTTTCAATCATGGCCAGATAAGCCAGGTCTTCAGGCAGCCCGTATTCTCTAAAGATCTCTTTGATCATGGGCAGATATCTTCCGGACCGCGCCAGCCACCGGGCAAAGACTTCCCTTTTGGTGGTGGTAAAATAACGGATGAAATATTCCACTTTTTCGTTAAGGGTGATGGGGATATCTGAAGGGGGAATGTCATCCTCGATCAATTGAAGCCTTTCTTCGGTGATATTTTCGTCCCGGTCGAAAGGATCGGTATTCTGGGGGGCTCCCAAAACCGGCGCAAGCCAGCACAAACAGAGAAAAAGCACCAAGAGCCCGCGCATCTCCACCTCCTTGGTCTTTATGTCATCTTTTTCGGCCCGCTCGAAACAAATGATAACCCTTGGTCCGAACTTTTATTCAGATAGCAAAATCGCGGGGGGAGATCAACAATTACTTGTTTTTAAGACCGGTGCCGGAAGGGTTGAAAAATGAAATAAGCCGGGGTTTTGTTCCCCGGCTTAATTTGTTCATGAAAATCGTTCAATTCGTGACAGGATCAGCTTAAAAGCTATACTGGAAGGAGAGGACATA
>DROK01000092.1 GCA_011321895.1 Thermodesulfatator atlanticus | reverse complement strand
TATTTGCTGTTGGCCCTGGCCAGCATCCCGGCCGTGCTTGCGGCGCGTTTCCTGAGCGTGGGCTTAAGCCTTAAGATCGTACGCCCCCTGGGCCAGCTAACGTTAAGGGAGACTTTCTTCTTTACCTGGGCCGGTCTCAGGGGAGGGATCGCGCTCGCCCTCTGTTTGAGCCTTCCCCAGGGAAGCCTGCGTGAACTCTTCTTGCACTTTACCTACTTAAACGTCCTCTTTTCCGTTTTGGTCCAGGGCTTAAGTATTCCGCGGGTAGCGGCTTTCCTCAAAAATTAGAGTTTCCTTTCAAGGACGTAGTAGGCGATGTCCCTTAAAGGGGTGGCCTCCGTACCAAAAGGAGAAAGGGCCTCAAGGGCCTCGTTTAAAAGCTTTTTGGCCTCCTCCCGGGCCCCTTCCAGCCCAAAAAGGGCGGGATAGGTGGCCTTTTTCTTCTCAAGGTCAGAACCCACCGGTTTCCCCAGGGTCTTTTCGTCCCCGGTAAGGTCCAAGATGTCGTCCACGATCTGGAAGGCGTGCCCTATCTTCCAGCCGTACTGAGAAAGTTTCTCCAAACTTTCCTCCGTTGCCCCCCAGAGCATGGCCCCGGCCAGAACCGAAGCCCTGATCAGGGCGGCGGTCTTGTGGCGGTGGATAAAGAAGAGTTCTTCGGGGCTCACCTTCTTGCCTTCTGCCAGAAGGTCGGCCATCTGCCCGGCCACCATACCGAAAAGGCCCGCGGCCTCGGAGATAAGCCGTATTACCGCAAGGATGCGGGCCGCAGGAAATCTTTCTTCCAGTTCTTCGTGGGTAAGGAGGCGAAAGGCATGGGTCAGAAGCCCATCTCCGGCCAGGATCGCGGTGGCCTCGTCAAAGGCCTTGTGGCAAGTGGGTTTGCCCCGGCGGAGATCGTCATCGTCCATGGCCGGAAGGTCATCATGGATGAGGGAATAAGTGTGGATACATTCCAGCGCACAGGCCACCGGCAAGAGGGGTTCTGGCTCTCCCCCTACGGCTTCGGCCCCGGCCAGTACCAGGATGGGGCGCAGCCTCTTGCCCCCGGCAAAGAGGCTATAATGCATGGCCTCGGTAAGCCGGGCCGCTGGCCCTGAAAGCCTGGGGACAAACCGGGTAAGGGCCTGGTTGATAAGGTGCTGCCGGGCTTTGAGATAATCAAAAAAGGCTGGCGAAAGACTCATAACTTTATGACCATTGATATTAATGGAGTTATTAAAATACCTCCAAAAGTACCTTTGGGTCTACCTTAACCCCTCCGATATAGACCCCGAAATGGAGGTGTGGGCCGGTGACACGGCCCGTCTTGCCCGAGCGGGCAATTTTTTGGCCCCTGGCCACCAGTTCTCCTTTCTTCACCAAAATCTTCTTAAGGTGACAGTAGACGGTATAGATACCCAGGCCGTGGTCGATGATTACGATTTTTCCGGGGAGATAAAAGTCTCCCACCAGCACCACCCGGCCCCGGTTGGCGGCCTTAACCAAAGTGCCCTCCGGAAGGGCTATATCGAGCCCGGCGTGAGGACTTCTGGGCTCCCCGTTAAAAAACCGGCGCAGACCAAAGGGGCTTGAAAGCCTCCCCGCCGCCGGCCACACAAAGGGCCCGTCTAAAAGGGGCTCAGGGCTTATCCGGGATACGGTGCTTCTGATGAGCCTGATCTCCCGCTTAATGCGGGAAAGTACCTTCGGGGGATAACGCACCATCTTTCTGGGGACTTTGAGGTGTTCTTCGGGATATTTTTTGGCAAAGACCTCAAGGGAAAGCTCCTTCTTTCCCCCGGTAAAAAAGACGGCTACCGGATACCGGCCCGGGGAGGTCCCCAACGGGATGGCCGCCAGGACGCAGTACCTGCCCTGAAAAGCAAAGGGGTAAAAAGTGCGCCCGAGAAAGGTTAGCTTTTTGACTTTTTCTCGGAAAGAAAAGAGCACCGGGGCCCCGGGGAAAGGTTTTTCAGGCCGGTAATCAGCGGCCCAGGCCTGGGCTTTAACCAAAAAGAGCAAACCAAGAAGGATGCAAACCTTTCGGGACATTAAGTCATCTCTCGCCCAACTGTTCAAAGAGGCCC
>DROK01000091.1 GCA_011321895.1 Thermodesulfatator atlanticus | reverse complement strand
TTTCTACCAGGGGACTCTGCGCGAATTTCCAGCAGAGGGCGTGTTCCCGCCCCCCTCCTCCTACAACCAATATCCTCATAGGTAGCTCCTCCTTTTTTCGTTTTCCCCGATCCTAGAAGAGCCACAAAACTACTGTCAAGCTTCTGTGTCGAAATAGGGATCCGTTCCTATTTTTTCACGCAACATGATAAATCAACCCCTATTTTTTCCAAAATGAGCGCTTTGGGTCCCAAATTTACCCTCACTAAAATAGGGATCCGTTCCTATTTTTTGGATATCTGATCAGGTGGCCGAAGAACCCCCCAAAATCCCTCATTTAGTGCGAGGAAGGAAGCCTCAGCGTGAAAAAAATGGGATCCGTTCCTAATTTTCAGATATTGCTTCAAAGTGTCCTTTTCGCTGGTGGTGCGGTTTCTTTCTTGACAAGAAAGCGGGTAAAATATAACGAAATGAAAAGCTGTTCATTCACAAGCTTTTTTTATCAAGCTTTTCCAGAGACGTATATGCCGAAAAAGAGCAGGGATAAAGAAGAAAAGATCCTCCAGGCGGCCATCAAGGTTTTTGCGCAAAAGGGTTTTTTTAACGCACGTATCTCGGAAATCGCCAAGGAAGCCGGGGTGGCTGACGGCACCATTTACCTTTATTTCCGCAGTAAATACGACCTCCTGGTGGCTATTTTTGAGCGGGAATTCAGTCGCATCGTGCAGCGCATGAAGGAAGAACTGGCAACTCTCCCTGACGCCAGGGCCAAACTTGAGCGCTACGCCCTCCTTCACCTGCGTTTAGTGGAAGAAAACCGCTATCTGGCTGAGCTCTTTCAGATCGAACTGCGCCAGAGTTATAAGTTCATGAAGGACCGCCATTTCCGGAAGTTTGCGGAATACGTAAATTTGATCTCCCGCATTGTCCGCGAAGGGCAGGCCGAAGGCCTTTTCCGGAAGGACGTCAAACCCGGCATTTTCAAGCGGGCCTTTTTCGGGGCCCTGGACGAGATGTCCCGGTTCTGGATCCTTTCCCCGCGCAAGAAATACCGCATAAATACCGCGGCCAAACAGATCGCTTCTTTTTTCCTGGAAGGAATCCTCAAAAAAGAAACCGCTAACTGCTCTTAGGGGTTTTTCTTGGGTGGGCGGCCCCTGGGCCTCTTTTTCTTGACCGGAGGGGTAAAGGGGACCCAGGTCAGGTGCCAGAACCGGTAAAAGTCAGAAGCCCTGATTTTTTCCGGGGAAAGGTTTACTTTGGCACAAAATTCTTCAAGCTTTTCCCGGCTGGCGGAGATAACGTGGTAAGAATAGTGTCTTTTGGTGTGGAAATTTTCGTGCACCGCAATGCCCCCCCTTTCTGCCCAGGCTACGGCCTCCGGGATCTCAAGCAGCCCAAAAAATTTTATGGGCAGATCCTTTTGGAGGGCTTGCAGGAGTTGATTAAGTTTGTCAGAAAACTCTATACTCATCGATAACACAATCGGAAGAAAGCCGAGAGGACTTGAAGATGAAGCTTGACCAGCCGATAGAAATGAAACGGGAGACCCTGGAGACGGAAGTGTATGTTTCCTGGCGCCTTCGTGGTACCGGTAAAGCCGAAATCCAAACCGGGGTCGGCTTTTTGGACCACATGCTACAGCTGCTGACGGTGCACGGGGGGTTTGACCTGAAGGTAAAGGCCCGGGGAGACCTTCACGTGGATTTTCACCACACCGTCGAAGACGTGGGTTTGACCATGGGGCTTGCTTTGGCCGAAGCCCTGGGAGAACGCAAAGGTATAGCCCGGTACGGTGCGGCGACCATCCCCATGGAAGAGGCCCTGGCTGCGGTTTATCTGGACCTGGCCCGGCGGCCCTGTTTTGTGCAGCGGGGGACCATCCCTGTGGAGAAGATCGGGGCCTTTGATACCGAGCTCGTGGCGGAATTCTTAAAGGCCCTGGCCATGAACGGGCTCTTTACCCTGCACGTCCACTTTTTGTACGGCGAAAACGCACACCACTTGGTGGAGGCCGGCTTTAAGGCCCTGGGGCACGCCCTTAAGAAGGCCCTGCAACAGACGGAGCAAAAGGAAGCCCTGTCTTCCAAGGGGCTCCTTTAGGAGAGCGCCATGAAAAAATTATTTTTTCTCTTTTTAATCTGTTTTTTGTTAGTTTCCTGCGGCAGCCCCCGTGATTTGACCATCTACCCGCCCCTTAAAAAGATTGCGGTCTTGCCCTTTGAGCCGGTCTGTCCTGGCCAGAAAGAAGACGAGATTACCTGTGCCTTTGCCGGAAAAATTGTCCCCGGGGAGGTAGCCGGTGAGGCCGCAGGGGTCCTTACGGAACTTCTGTACGCCAAACTGGCAGGAAAACCGCAGTTTTATCTGGTACCAGAAGATCAGGCCTTAAGGCTCTGGGCAGAGGTGCTTTCGGAATACACCGGGGCCTCTGCTTACAAGCTTATCGCCGAAATAGGGCGGCGCCTGGGGGTGGATGCCGTCCTTTACGGTAAGGTTTTTCGGTACCGGGAAAGGGAAGGTTCTGGCTTTTCGGTGGTCAAACCGGCCTCAGTGGCCTTTGCCCTGATCCTGGTGCGGGTTTCAGACGCCCGGGTCATCTGGCGAGGCTGGTTTGACGAGACCCAAAAGCCCCTCAGCGAAAACGTCTTGAGCCTGAAACTTTACGGAAAAATAGGTTGGCTTACCGCCCGGGAGCTGGCAGCAAGAGGGCTGGATAAGGTGCTTAAAGAATTTCCCTATCTCAAAAAAACTTAGAGGAGGAGCTGTAAATGCACATCGCTGTTATCGGGACCGGCTACGTGGGGCTGGTATCCGGGGCCGGGATGGCGGATTTCGGTATGAACGTGGTCTGTGTGGATAAAGACGCGGAAAAGATAAACCGCTTAAAGGCCGGGGAAATACCCTTTTACGAGCCGGGGCTCAAGGAGCTGGTCCAGAAAAACGTGGCCGCCGGGAGACTTTCTTTTACCACGGATTTGAAGGAAGCGGTCAAACAGGCCCTGGTCATTTTCATCTGCGTGGGGACCCCGCCAGCCCCAGACGGGTCAGCGGACCTTTCCGCGGTGAAGGAAGTGGCCCTTGCGCTGGCCGAAATCATTGACGAATACAAGGTTATTGTTACCAAGAGCACGGTGCCGGTGGGAACCAACCGCTGGCTCAAAAAGTTGATCGACGAAAACAAAAAGCACGACGTGAACGTGGACGTTATTTCCAACCCCGAATTTCTGCGCGAGGGCTGCGCCATCGAAGACTTCATGCGTCCGGACCGGGTGGTCATAGGCGGGGAGAGCGAACACGCCATAGCCATCATTAAAGACATTTATCGTCCGCTCTATCTGGCGGAGACCCCTTTTGTGATCACCGACTTGGAAACCGCAGAGATGATCAAATACGCTTCCAACGCCTTTTTGGCGACCAAGATCAGTTTTATCAACGAAATGGCCGTCCTCTGTGACCGGGTAGGGGCAGACGTGGTCACGGTGGCCAAGGCCATGGGGCTTGATCCCCGTATCGGGCCG
>DROK01000090.1 GCA_011321895.1 Thermodesulfatator atlanticus | reverse complement strand
TCAACGTACGCCAGGGCACAGTTGGTGGTGCCTAAATCTATGCCTATTACGAATCGCCTTTTCATCTAACGCTCTTGTTTTCTACCCGTATTTTTTATCTTCAGTAATTCACGAACCTTGCGATACAAGTCAGCGGGAAGATAGGGTTTTTGCAGGAGATGAAGGGGAATTTTGCTCTCTTTTTTGACCTGGCTAAACTTCTGTTCATCCACGTACCCGGTGGTCACCACGACGGGGCAACGAAAGGCCCCTTCAAAGAAAAGGTCACAGGCCGTACCGTCGGGGAGGTTGCAATCAACCACGCAAAGGTCAAAGGAGTCTCTTTGTAAGAGGGTCCGCGCTTCATACAAACTTTTGGCAAAGGAAAGCTTAATTTCTGGAGCCACCAGGGCAAAATATTCGGCCAACATTTCGGCGATCAATTCTTCGTCTTCTACGATCAAAACGTGAAATTTGTCTTTGTGGTTTGTCATAACAGCCAAACGTCATGAAATTGAGATTGTTTAAAAATAACATTTTTGAGGTTTTCCGCCAATTAAGCGGCCTTGGCCGCCAGTTTGCGTTTTAATTCCTCTCCCTTGCTGCGGTAAGCCTCCAGACGGTTAAGGGCGTTGATGAGGGCCTTGATCCCTGCCGCCACGATATCATAGTCCTTTCCCAGGCCTGCAGAACGCTGCCCCTGGTAATCCTCTATTACCACCCCGCACACCCCCAGGGATTCGGTTCCTTTCCCCACGGCGTCGATGTGAAAGTCCACCAGACGCAGGTCGTGGTCTGAGACAGGCTCTTTGTCTTCTTTGCCCAGAAAGCGATAACCCAGGGCTTGCGCAACCGCCTTAAAGGCCGCGTCCACGGAACCTACCCCAACCTGGATGGCCTTTTTGGCCCCGTATTCCCGGTCAAGTACCTGGACCTGGGCCAGAGGATTTAAGGGAGCTCCGTAAAGGCTTGAAACGTAGGCCGCACTCACTACGTAGCGGTATTCTTCTCCCAAGAACTCGTCCAACAGGACCCCTTCCAGGTATTCGTCTGCTACCGCACGCAACACGTCTTTTATCTCCTGGCGGAAACGCTCAAAGATCCTGGAAAGGTCTTCGTCCGAGAGCTTCCAGCCCCGGCTCTCCAGCTTGAAGCGGACGGCGTGCCGCCCGGAATGTTTGCCCAGTACGATAGCGCTACCCGTCCAGCCCACCTCTTTGGGATCCATAATTTCATAGGTGCCCCGGTGCATGATTACCCCGTGGGCGTGAATGCCGGATTCGTGGGCGAAGGCGTTGGCCCCTACGATGGCCTTGTTGGGCTGGACGATCATGCCGGTCAGCCGGGATACAAGCTGACTGGTGGGCACGATCTGGCGCGTGTCGATCCTGGTCTCCAGGGGCTGGCCTAGTACCCGGGCGAAGTAGTCCTGCCTGGTCTTCAGGGCCATGACAATCTCTTCAAGGGCTGCGTTGCCGGCCCTCTCTCCGATGCCGTTTATGGTGCATTCCACCTGCCGGGCCCCGGCCAACAGGGCGGAAAGGGAATTAGCTACCGCCAAACCCAGATCGTTGTGGCAATGGACGCTGAAGCAGACCTTTCCTTCTTCAAAGAGGTGATAAAGGTCCGCCTTCTTTAAGGCCTCTACCAGGTGACGAATGAGCTCGTAGTATTCCTGGGGGACAGTGTAACCAACGGTATCGGGAATATTAATCGTCACCGCCCCGGCCTTGGTCACCGCCACCACCACTTCGGCCAGATAGTCCCAGTCGCTTCTGGTGGCGTCTTCGGCAGAAAATTCCACGATGGGGGTGTAACGTTTGGCGTATTTTACCGCCTCCACCGCCAGGGCTAAGACCTCTTCGCGGCTCTTGCGCAACTTATACTGTAAATGGATGTCAGAAGTGGCTATGAAGGTGTGGATACGGGGCGTAGCGGCCCCTTTGATGGCCTCCCAGGCCACGTCAATATCCTTGGGGTTGGCCCGGGCCAGGGCGGCTACCTGGACGTCTTTTACCGTTTCGGCAATGGCCTTAACCCCTTCAAAATCACCTGGAGAGGCCACGGGAAAACCCGCTTCGATTACGTCTACCCGGAGCCTTTCTAGCGCCCGGGCGATCTCTTTCTTATCTTCTACCGAAAGGGAAACTCCCGGCGATTGTTCGCCATCCCGCAACGTAGTGTCAAATATATAAACCCTTGAAATCATAATGCTTCCTCCTTGGGGAAATAAGCTTACAACCTAAGCCTGAGGCTGGAAACCAGATATTTAAATTTCGCTGGAAACCGCAACCCGCCCCCGCTTAGCGCGGAGGGCAAGAAGCAGAGGCCCGGAGAGGGCGTAGAGGAGAAAGCCACAGAAAAGGATCAAGACCGGCTCGGCGGCGGTAACCGTTAGCAAAAGCACAAAAATAACCAGTGAATAAAAGGGGTGCCGTTCGGCAAAGGCCACTTTTTTGAAAGAAAAATAAGGGATACCGCTCACCATAAGGTAAGAAATAATATACACCATTACCAAAATGGCAACATGTCTTACCGGGTAAGAGACCCCGAGCCAGAGGGTAAAGAGGATGGTGGAGGCGATTAACCCGGCTGCTCCCGGACTGGGCAGACCGGAAAAATAATTCCGTTCTTTGGTGCTTTGAATATTAAATTTGGCAAGCCTCAACGCCGCGGTCGCCACGTACAAGAAGGCCGCCAGCCACCCGTAACGACCGTAAGACTTCAGGGCATAGGTATAGACCAGGATAGCGGGAGCCGTGCCAAAGGAGACCAGGTCACAAAGGGAGTCGTATTCGAGCCCGAAGCGGCTGGTGGTATTGGTGTAACGGGCGATACGACCGTCAAGGATGTCAAAAACGATGGCCACCAGGATGGCAATGCTTGCCCGGCCAAAATGGCCCTCTACGGCCGATACCAGGGCAAAAAAACCACAAAAGAGGTTGCCGGTGGTAAGAAGGCTCGGCAAAATGAGGATCTGGCGTCTCTTTTCCCGTCTTTTGTTTTTAGACATCTTTCTTTTGCCAGGGGTAGAGGACGATGGGCGTTTCCCCGGCCCGCACCCGGTGACCGATATTTACCAGTAAACGGGCCTCCTCGGCGGGGACAAAAAGTTCCACCCGGGACCCAAACTTGATAAGCCCAAGGCGTTCACTGGCTAATACTTCGTCTCCCTTATTCACCAAACTTACGGTACGGCGGGCCAAAAGACCAGCCACCTGCACCATGAGGACAGGTACCCCGTCCAAACGCTCGAGGGCGTAAAAACGTTTTTCGTTCTTGGCAAAGGCTTCGTCCCGGTCTGCCGGCAGGAACTTTCCCGGTTCATACCATATATCAAGGACGCGTCCGGTAACCGGGGCGCGGTTTACGTGGACGTCAAACAGGTTCATGAAGATACCGATCTGGTAGGCGTCTTTTTCGAGAAACCGTTCCTCTTTTACCCGTTTTATGGAAACCACCCGCCCGTCCGCCGGGGATACGATCAGCTCACGGTCAAAAGGAGGATAACGGTCCGGGTCGCGAAAAAACCACGCCATAGCCAGAGCGGCCCCTAAACCCCCGTAGAGGATCTTTTTGTTCTGGGAGAAATGCCCCAATACGCTTCCCAAGATCCCCGGGACCAGAATATAGGGTAAACCGGCCTTGTTGATCATTATCTGTCCCCTGAGAAAACGATTTAGATGAAACGGTCTAATTCTTTATTAAACTCGCCGACCAGTTTGTAAAGGGAAGAAAAAATTTTTTTGGCGGTATCAAGGTCTGGTGCCTGCTCCAGGCCAAGGGCCAGCCTGGCCCCTTCCCTGAAATAGATAGTCCCACAGGCCCCCTTCAGGGCGTGGGCCTTTTCCCGGGCTTCCGTAAGGGCCCCGGCTTCCAGGGCTCTTTTGATATCAGCCAGTAATTGCTGGCTTGACGCCTTAAATACGGCCAGCAATTCCCCTATTTCCGCCTGGTCGTACTCCAGTTCTTCCCAGAGTTTTTCTCGGTCCCAATCCCAGCGCTTCATATGTCCTTAATCGGGAAGATCCAGGTCATTTGTAAATCCTCCGGGCAGCCGGATTTCTCCGCCTCCCATGACCTTTTCTCCTTCGTAAAATACGGCAAATTGCCCCGGGGTGATAGCCTGTTGGGGTTTTTTAAAGGTTACCTCGGCCTCTGCGTCATTTTTTAATATTATTTCTGCCGGGGCTTCCTGGTGGCGGTAACGTATCCGGACCAGGGCTTCGAACCGGTCCTGCCGGTAGGCAGGACAGATGAAATGGGGACTTTTGACCAGGAAACGTCTTCGCTTGAGGAATTTTTTCGGGCCGATGATTATCCGGTTACGGGAAGCGTCTATGGCCACCACGTAATAGGGCCGCCCAAGCCGCACTCCAAGCCCCCGCCTCTGCCCTATGGTGTAAGCGTAAAGCCCCCGGTGGCGGCCCACCACCCGGCCGTCTACGGTGACCATCTCGCCCGGAGGAAAGTCTTCGGCCTGGAAAAGGGAGCGGTAATCCCCTCGAATAAAACAGATCTCCTGGCTCTCTGGAGAAGTAAGATTAAAAAGGCCCAGTTTTACACTTTCTTTGATCACTTCTTCTTTCTCCCAGTCACCCAGGGGAAACACGGCTGAGGCCAGCTGTTGCTGGGTTAAGAGGGCCAGGAAATATGATTGGTCTTTGTGCCGGTCACGGCCCTTAAGGAGTTCGAAACAGCCCAGTTCCCGGTTGAAAGAGGTGCGCACGTAATGGCCGGTAGCCAGTTTCTGGGCTCCCAGGGCCCGGGCCCGGGAGAAGAGGAGGCCGAACTTCAGCTCACGGTTACAGATAATACAGGGGTTCGGGGTCAGTCCCCGGCGGTAACTCTCTTTGAAATAAGAGATGATTTTTTCCTCAAATTCCCGCCTGAGATCAACGACCTCCAGGGGAATTTTTAGGAAAGAACATATTTTCTGGACCCGGGCTATTTCCTTTTCCGGTTGAGGCTGGGAGAAGAGGGCCAGGAGGCCGAAGATTTCTCGTCCTTCAGTCCGCAGGAGGTGGGCGGCAAAGGCGCTATCAACTCCCCCGCTCAAAGCAACGGCTATCATCAATAACCAAGTTCAGCTATCTCTTTCCGGAAACGCACCTCCATGGCGCGTACGATACACGTGGTCACACAGAGTTCACATCCAGAACACCTCTCAGGGTCAAATTCGATCTCCATGGTTTGACGGTTAACGTGTAGGGCCCCGGTCGGACACACCGCTGTGCAAAAGCCGCAATGGATACATTTGTCCGCGTTGCGCTGGATCTCCTGCCCGATAGTCTTGACTTCCACGCCCAGATCGCGCAAAAAGGCCAGGCCCTTATTGAAATTTTTGGGATGCCCGGCCAGTTCCATGATCATTAAGCCCTCTTTGCCCGGCAAAATGGTGGCCTTGAGGATGTTAAAAGAAAGATCAAAGTCTTTTACCAGGCGGTAGACGATGGGTTGATCGACGATTTCCGCGGGAAACCTAAGGACCAGAATCCTCTTATACATGGCCGCTCCTTTCTTTGGTCTTAACAGCGCGAAAACGCTCTATGTCCAAAGTGGGATCAAGCATTTGTGCGTTTTGAAAATATTCTTCAGCCTCCTGGTCAAAACCAAGGGCCAGCAAGCAGGCCCCTATGTTGGCGTAGTCAACGGCCGCCTGAGGATTCAGGGCCACGGCCTGAAAATAGGCCTCCAGCGCCTCCGGGATAAGCCCTTTTTTGAATTTTATCGTGCCCAACAGGTTGAAAAATTCGGGCAGCGGGGCCCGTTCTATCCCTTCTTTGGCAAATTTTTCCGCCAGGTCCAACTGGCCCGCCTGATAAGCGGTGTGCGCCAGATGACAGTAAAGGGCCGGAACATCTTCCCTGGGAGGGGCGAGTTTTAAGGCCGTCTCAAAGGCTTCTAGGGCCTCAGACCACCTTTCCATCTTGGCCAGCACCTGTCCCAGGTAGCTTGTCACGTAATAGCGGTCTATAGCCTGGGCGATGTCCTTTAAGATCGCCAGGGCCTCTTCCGGGGGCAACCAGAGGGCCACTGTTCGGACCAGCTGGTAGAGGGGTGAGAGAAAGATGCGGTCACGGAAATGGATGCCCGGGATGATCATATAAACGGCCGGGAGCTGGAGTTCCGGAGCACTCACGTCCAGTAGATAGAGGTTATAACCCAGATCAGCCAAGCTTTGGGCCAGTTTTTCAAGCTCCTCCCGGTGGTCAGCGGAGGAAAGGTCAGGCAAAGTGGAGAGAGGGACTTCGCCGTCAAAATCAAGCACCAAAGCCGCTTCTTCCAGGGTGTCATACTTGGGCAGCCCGCTTTCCAAATATTTGCCTTCGGTGTCAAAATCACCCGCAAGCTGGGCTACCTCGGTAAGGGCCCGAATGAGCGCCCTTTCCGGGCTGGTAGCCGTCCCGGCGGTATAGACTATTTCTGAACGGGCGGGAAAAGTCGAAGGATCATAAGCCAGGGCCCCGATAGTGGGTACGGGGAACCCGAAAGTGAAATCCCTGAGATAAAGCTTTACCCCCAGGCGCTCGTAACACGAAATAAGGCCCCGGGCTTCTTCGCTTATCTGGTCTACAACAATTTTTTTAAAAGGGTTTTGGGAGCGGGAGGCCAGGGCCGAGGTATGCCTTTCTATTAATTCACAGGTGCCCTGGACCGCGGCTTCGGCATAAGTGTTTCCGGCAGCCGAACCGTTGTATTCGTAAAGGAGCCAGAACCAGTAAACCGGGAGCAGGATTTCTTTCTTGCGGCGGACGTCCAAGCCCCGGGCGAAGTGAAAAGGAATCTTTCTTACGTAATCCCAGAAGAGGCGACTCGCTTCCTGGTCCTCATCCGGATCTTCCACCGAGCCAAAGAGTTCCTCAAGGCTTAAGGCCTGACCCTCAACGTCCTGATACGAAAATACGGGGAAAGGGGTCTTTTTAATGAAGCGAAATAGACTGTAACGTTCCACTAATTCCATGAGGGCGCTGGCCTGCGCCAGGGCCTCGGTAGAACCTTTGCCCATCTGTTTCAGGTTGCCGGTAAGGGCTAGCCCTTCTGCGCCGTAAATACTCAGGTAGACGGGAATTCCCAGCCGACCTTTGTCAATACGTTTTAATTCCTGAAAGATTTGCGTTCCAGCAGAAAGGAGCCTTTCTCTGACGTAGGCGATGGTCTCTTCCGGCAAAGCCGCTTTGTCTGCCCTTTTTTTCGGCGAAGGGGCCCAGATCTTTTCCCACACGGTCTCTCTCCCTGTCTATTGCGCTCTACTATAAAAGGCCAGTCCTTGTTTCGCCAGCCTCAAATAAAGTATACTAATTTGGTCGAGAAATATTGCAACCTCCGAATTTCCTTTCCAGTCCAAGGGCTCTCAGGATCTCCCTGTGGTCGGTTCATTTCGGGACCCCTATCAGCTTCACCCATATTTTTCAATTCTGTCCGCGGCGGTAGCTGCGAGAGCCTCAGATAAGGCCATGAGCAATCTGGCGCTCTATTTTGGCAAGCTCAGCCTGCCGTCAGGAAACCGCCTCTACGCCATCCGGCCTGGCGGCAAGCGATGAACAGATACAAAGGTGATGACCATGGGGGTCCCTGGCCATGGCCAGGTCCCGATGACTAGAAGGACATTATTGTGCGCCCGGCGTAAGCGGAGCGAAGCAATCTCATGAGATCAAAATTTTGGGGAAAGGCTGGGGAGTTTTTTGGGCCATGAATAACAATAAGAAGGGGGAATACCCCCCTTCTTTGATTCGGTCCTTAGGCCACTTTTATTTCGATCTTCTTGGGCTTTTCAGCCTCAAGTTTGGGCAGATAGATCCTCAACACCCCTGCCTCCATGGAGGCTTCGACCTTATCCAGGTCAAATTCGGGCCCGATGGTGAAGGCCCGGAAATATTCGTTCCCCCGAAGCTCTGCGTAAAGGGGTTGGACGTCTTCTCCCGGCAGATCGGTGATTTCACCCCGCATTTGCAGGACGTTTTCTTCTATCTTGACCTCCACACTTTCTTTGGTGACCCCCGGCATATCTGCCACCAAGATAAGACCGTCGTCCGTCTCGTATATGTCAACCGGCGGGATCATCGGGCGTTCACGCCGTACCGCCGGGGCCTGTTCTTCCCTGGTTGCCAGTTCCTTGGTTTCCCTTTCCGCCATTTTCTCACCCTCCTTTCGTCTAAATTTTATTTCTGACTAACTGGCCTTCACTTCAATTTTGCGTGCCTTCTTTTCTTCTCGTTTGCCAATGCGTACCTTGATGATACCGTTCTGATAAGTAGCTTCTACCTGGTTAGCGTCTATTGATTCTGGCAATGAAACCGCCCTGGTAAAACGCCCGCTAAACCTTTCCTGACGATAGAACCTATTGGGATCTACCTTTTCTACTTTTAAGGCTTTGGTTGCGTCTCTTTCTCCACTAATCGATAAGATATTCCCTTCAATAGAAAGATCCAGCTTGTCGGGTTCAACACCTGGTGCGAAAAGATAGACATAAACCGCGTCGTTGGTTTCTCCTATATTGATTACAGGAAAGGTAGCCCGAGCAACCGTCCTTACCGGGACAAATGGGCTTGTCATTTCAAGCAAACGATTAACTTCCTCCTGTAACCTTTCAAACTCACGGAATGGATCGAAAAAGTCTACGCCCCATCCTATTGGCATTGTTTTCACCTCCTTTTGGTTTTCGTTTAGACCTAACAGGAAAATAAGCATCCCTTGGCATGATGCAAGAGATTTATTTTTAGTAGAGCTTGACAGAAGGTATTCCGACTTAAAAACCAAAAATAATTTGGAAAAATTTTTGCCTTCCGGGCCAACTTGATATATCATGGAGGTCTATGAAGATCGTAGCGATTGAACCCAAAAACGTAAGGACCCATGTCTTTTCTGCCTTCAAGCTACCCCGTTTGGCCATGCCCCTTCTGGGGACTATCCTGCGGGACCGAGGCCACCAGGTAAAGGTCTTTTTAGAAGAACTGGGGCCGGTTGACGAAAACGCGGTCAAAGAGGCCGATCTCGTGCTCATTTCCACCATCACTTCCACGGCCCCGCGGGCCTACGCCATGGCGGACCGGTTTCGCCGGCAGTACGGCAAGACGGTGGTCATGGGCGGGGTGCACGTTTCCTTTGTCCCGGATGAGGCCATTCAACACGCCGATTTTGTGCTCCGGGGAGAAGGGGATGACGCCATCGTAGAGCTGGTAGAGGCCATAGAAGCCGGCGGGGGCTTTGAGAAGATCCTCGGCCTTACCTGGCGGCAAAACGGAAAAGTGATCCACAATCCCCCCCGTAAAGGGGTGACGGATTTAGACCAATTGCCCATCCCGGATTTTAGCCTTATTCCCGGGGTCGACCCCAAAAAGATGCGCATTTATCCCATGATGACTTCCCGGGGTTGTCCTCACGCCTGTATCTTCTGTTCCGTGGCCCCCATGTTCGGGCGCCGGTATCGGTTCCGGGCCAAAGAACTTTTGCTGGAAGAACTGGCCCGGATAGAAAAAGGGCAACACGTATTCTTTTATGACGATAACTTTACGGCCCACCGACCCCGGACCAAGGAATTGCTGGAGGGCATGATCCGGCAGGGTTTTAAGGGTAGCTGGTCGGCCCAGGTGCGGATCGATATTTACAAAGACAAAGAGCTTCTTGAGCTCATGCGCAAGAGCAACTGCTTCCTGGTTTACGTGGGCATTGAGTCCATCAACCCGGAGACCTTAAAGACCTACAAAAAAGGCCTTACTTACCAGGAAATATACGAAGGGGTCCAGGTCCTCCATAAGTATGGCATCCGCATCCACGGCATGTTCGTGATCGGGGCCGATACTGATACCCCGGAAACCATCCAGGCGACCCTTGATTTTGCCCGGGAGGTGCGCCTGGATTCCGCCCAATTTTTGGTACTCACGCCCATTCCGGGCTCGGTTCTTTATGAAAATTGGCTCAAGGAGGGGCGGGTCTTTTCTACGCAATGGGATCTATATGACGGCCACCACGTGGTCTTCCACCCCAAAAACCTCACCCTTACCAAACTGCAGGAGGAAGGTTTCCGCCTTCACCGGGAGTTTTATTCCTTGAAAGAAGCGCTGCGGTTTCTCCTCCGAGGAGACGTGTACGGGGCCTACCTGCGCTTTCTCGGCCGGCGTTACGTCAAACGCTGGATCAAAGAAAACGAAGATTATTTTGACAAATTGCGCGAGATAGAGGCCCGGGTCGCCATGGCCTCAACGACCTGAAGACTGACTTCTTGGGGGAGGATGCATATGCTCTTGGCAATCTTGAGTGATAGTCATGATGCTATATTAAATTTGCGGCGGGCGGTCGAGCTGGCCAACGAACGGAAGGCCCGCTATCTCCTCCACTGTGGAGACCTGATTTCGCCTTTTATGGTCCTTGAACTGGCCAGGTTTAAAGGAGAGGTCCATTTTATCCTGGGCAATAACCCGGGTGACGTTTGGCTGGTGGGTAAACAGTGTGCCCGTTTCCCCCATATCCATTTTCACGGACAATACGCCTTTGAAGAACTGGATGGCCTGAGGGTAGCCATCGTTCATTTTCCGGAACTGGCAGAAGGGCTGGCCCTTACGGGTAAATTTGACCTGGTCTGCTGTGGTCACACACACGTTTACGAAGTTAAGGAACTAAACGGTGTCCCGGTGATTAACCCTGGTGAGATCCTGGGCAAGGAAGGTCCTCCGACCATGGTCTTTTTCGATAGCGAGACGCGCCAGATAGAAAAGGTGACCTTTGATGAGGGCAGCCGTTGATACAGGGGGGACCTTTACCGATTTTGTCCTGGAAAAAGACGGCCACCTATTCATTCACAAGGTCTCCTCTACCCCTAAAAACCCGGCTGAAGCGGTTTTAAAGGGGCTTGAAGAACTGGGGGCCCGGGCCCCAGATGTGCTCTTACACGGTACCACCGTAGGTACCAACGCCTTTTTGACCAGAAAGGGAGCCAAAGTCCTGCTCATCACCACGGCCGGGTTTGAAGACGTTATTTTCATTGGTCGCCAGAACCGGCCCAAACTCTTTGATTTCTTCGTTACCAAGCCCCCACCGCTGCTCAAGCGCAGCCAGGTGATTGGCCTGCCAGAAAGGATTGACGCCCGCGGGGAAATCCTAAAAGGCCTTTCGGAAGCCGAGCTCCAGGTCCTGCAAAAGATGCTGGCAGAAAAGGATTTTGAAGCGGTGGCCGTCTGTTTGCTCCATTCCTACCTCAACCCCTTGCACGAAAGAAAGGTCAAAGAGGCCCTGGCGGGGCTGGGGCGCCCGGTTTGTCTTTCTACGGAAATTTCCCCTGAATTTAGGGAATTTGAGCGCACCTCCACCACCGTTATCAACGCCTATCTTTCCCCTATCATGTCTTCGTACGTGGGTTTTTTGACCCGGGCCCTGCCTAAGACCAGGCTTTTCCTCATGCAATCAAGCGGAGGACTTATGCCTGCCGAAGCCGTGGGCCCCCGCGCCGCCGCCACCCTCCTTTCCGGCCCCGCAGCGGGGGTATACGGGGCCTTTGCCCTGGCCAGGGCTCTGGGCCGGAGCCGCATCATAACTTTTGACATGGGCGGCACCTCTACGGACGTCTCCCTTTGTGACGGAGCCCCTACCTACACGCGCCAGTATGAGCTTGAGGGCTATCCGGTACGCCTGAAGATGATAGACATCCACACCATAGGGGCCGGCGGGGGGTCTCTGGTCTATTTCGATAAGGGGGGCGCCCTTAAAGTGGGGCCGGAGAGCGCCGGGGCGGATCCCGGCCCGGCCTGTTACGGTCGAGGAGGGAACAAGCCCACCGTGACCGACGCCAACCTTTTGCTCGGCCGCCTCGTGCCGGACCGTTTTCTCGGCGGGCGTTTGAGACTCAAAAAGGAACTTTCTACCGAGGCCTTTAAGCGCCTTGCTACCCAACACGGTTTTTCCCCGGTGGAACTGGCCCTGGGTGCCATCGCCGTAGTCAATACCAACATGGAACAGGCCATCAAAAAGGTCTCCGTGGAACGGGGGCTTGATCCCTCTGATTTCACCCTGGTGTGTTTTGGCGGGGCAGGGGGGCTGCACGCCTCCTCGCTGGCGGAAAGACTGCGTATCAAAGAGGTTTTGATACCCAGGTTTTCGGGAGTCCTTTCCGCCCTGGGGCTTTTGATGGCCCAGCCTTCCTTTGACTTCACCAAAGCGGCCTTCCTGAAAGGGGAAAAGGTGGCCTTTGAGTATCTTTTACCCCTCTTTGAAGAACTGGCGGAAAAGGCCCTGGCGGAGCTGGCTCGTTTCGGCTACGACCGCCGGCAGCTGCGTGCCGAAGCCGAACTTGACATGCGTTATGAAGGACAGTCCTACGAGCTCACGCTTCCTTTAACTTACGATTTCAAAGAGAAATTTCACGCCCTTCACCAGCGTCTTTACGGTTATAGCCGGCCGCTGGCCCCGCTGGAGATTACTGCCTTGAGGCTGAACCTTTCCGCCGAAACGGCAAGAATTACGCTCCCCAAGGCCCAGGGCCATAAACTTGCCCCTCTTGGGGAACAGGAAGTCTTTTTCGCCGACGGGCAAAGGCGAGCCGTACCGGTGTACCGCTGGGAGGATCTGCCGGCCGGGGCCCGTCTTGCAGGCCCGCTTTTGATAGCAGGTGATTTTGCCACGGTGTGGGTGGAACCCTCCTGGATAGTTAACCTGGATGATTTCGGCAACCTTTGGCTCCGGCTAAAATAGGTTGA
>DROK01000089.1 GCA_011321895.1 Thermodesulfatator atlanticus | reverse complement strand
CTGTTCAGGCTATGCCTGCTACTGGTTCCCTGCTTATAAGAACTTATTGCCAAAATTTTAATAAAGAGCTGCCTAGTGGTTATCTTTCAAATTCTAATGTTAAATATTTATCAGGAGAGTTTGCTTGTTTAATGATTAAAGATACGGGAACCGGTATTCCCAAAGATATATTGCCTTTCATTTTTGAACCTTATTTCACCACTAAGAAAAATAATGTTAAAAACGAGGCGGCAAAGTCTAAATCAACGGTGGCTGGAAGCGGTTTAGGGCTTTCAGTTACCAAAAAATTGGTGGAAGAAATCGGAGGAATTATAGCCATTGAAACACAAGAAGGGAAGGGTTCGACCTTTTATGTTTATTTTCCTTTAAAGAGAAATATTTCTTTTGCTGATTTAGAGGAAAGATTTTCTTCCTTTTTCAGGATATCAGATTTTCAAAGGAAGAAAATTTTAATTGTAGAGGATGAAAAAGACATAGCCTTATCTATGGCCAATTTTCTTGAGTCTTTGGGGTTTAGGGTGCATTGTTGTTATGATGGAGAGGATATATTTTCTCAACTGGAAAAAGCCTTTGTGCCTGATTTGATGTTATTGGATTTAAATTTGCCCAAACTTTCCGGTAAAGAAATTATTAAAAAATTGCGCGAAATGAGTTTTAATTTTCCGATAATTGTAGTTACGGGTTATCTTTCGGAAGATGATCGTTATTTCCTTGAAAGATACGGTGTGGTTAAAATTCTTTCTAAACCCTTTAGCTTGGATCAGCTAAGGCAGGCACTTGGGGCGGTCATATCTGAAAATTAGGAGGGGTCATGGAACTTTTTAACCTGGTGCAAAAATGCCGGAGTTATAGACGTTTTGAAGAGAATTATCGGATAAACAAAGAAACCCTGGTGGATTTGATTAAGTTGGCCCGTCTTTCGGCTTCTGCCGGCAATCTCCAGCCTTTAAAATATATCCTTTCCTGCACGCCGGAGACCAACCGCAGGATCTTTCCTTATCTTCATTGGGCCGCTTATCTCAAGGATTGGCCCGGGCCGGGAGAAGGGGAACGCCCTGCGGCTTATATCATAGTCTTGGGTGACAAGGAAATCGCCCAGGTCTTCGGGGTAGACGCGGGGATCGCCTCCCAGAATATCCTCCTTGGCGCGGTGGAGAAGGGGTTGGGAGGTTGTATTATCGGCTCGGTAGATCGTGACGAATTGCGTCAGGAGTTTAAGATCTCCGAACGCTTTGAGATCCTGCACGTAATCGCCTTGGGGAAACCCAAAGAAACCGTAGTCATCGAAGATATTCCCCCGGGAGGGGACATCCGTTACTGGCGGGATGAAAAGGGAGTCCACCACGTCCCCAAAAGACCCCTTGAAGAACTTATACTGTCTTGTTTCGGCGAATAAAACCGGTCATTTGCGCTCAGCCGCCGTCACCCTTGAAGGACACCGCATTTTCTGTTTCTCTGGGCGAAAGTTGGTTAACCTTCCCCATTTATGGATTTGGTGATTCTGGCCCAATTTTTACTGGCTGGTCTTTCAAGCGGGGCCATCTACGCCCTCATCGCCCTGGGTTTCGGGGTGGTACACAACGCCACAGGGATTGTCAATTTCGCCCAGGGAGATTTTGTAGTCTTGGGGGCCTTTGTGGCCTATAGCATTTTGGTTTCCTGGGGCCTCCCTTACTGGTTGGCCTTCCTGGGAGCGGTTTCCCTGGCGGCCCTGGCCGGGGTGCTGCTGGAAAGGCTGGCCTTGGCGCCGGCCCGGTCACGGGAGATCCTCATCTTGGTTTTTATCACGGTGGGAGCCTCTATCTTTTTAAGGGGCCTTATCAAGGAAATCTGGGGCAAAAGGCCGTTTTCTTTACCGCCCATTTCCACCCAAGATTTGGCCCTTGGTTCTTTTGTGTTTGATCCCCAGTATGGCTGGATTTTGGGGGTCACACTCTCGGCCTTTTTCTTACTTCATCTCTTTTTCCGTTACACCCTTTGGGGCAAGGCCATGCGTGCCGTAGCTTTAGACGCACAGACGGCAGCCCTTATGGGGATCCCTGTTCCCTGGGTAGTGGCGGCCAGTTTTGCGCTGGCAGGGGCGCTGGGGGGACTGGCCGGGGTGCTGGTAGCCCCGGTTTGGCCCCTTGGTTTTGAAAGCGGGGTTTTGATAGGTCTTAAGGGTTTTACCGCGGCGATCCTGGGCGGCTACGGCAGTTTCCCCGGGGCCCTTTTAGGAGGGCTCCTTCTGGGGCTACTTGAAGGCGGAGCGGCTTATTTTGCTTCCGCGTACAAAAATATTTTGGCCTACGTTATTTTACTGGTGGTACTTTTGATTCGTCCGGAGGGGCTTCTGCCTTTGGCGCGCGGTCAGCGGTTATGAAAAAAGTAGCCATCCTTGCGGCTATAATTTTTTCCCTTCCTCTGCTGGTTTCTAACCCTTACTATCTCAACGTTTTGGCCTTTGTGGGTCTTTATTTTTTGGTAACCCTGGGGCTTACGATTTTTATCGGTTACGCCGGCCAGATTTCTCTGGGACACGGGGCCTTTTACGCTTTGGGCGCCTACGGGTCGGCCCTCTTAGGTTTTTACGCAGGGCTTGATCCCTGGGGAGCCACCCTGGTCACCTTACTTTTTACCGCGTTTGGCGCAGGGGTTTTGGGCTTTTTTATCCTGCGTCTTCAGGGCCATTATCTGGTTATGGCCACCTTGGCCCTGAACCTGATTGTCTATTTCCTGTTGATAGAGGCAGAAGAAATCACCGGTGGGGTATCAGGCCTCCCGGGGATCCCCCCTTTTTGCGCAGGTTCTTTTTGCTTTCAGTCAGACCTGAGCAATTTCTATCTTATATGGGGGATCGCGCTGGTGATCTTTGTCGGGGTTTTGAAGGCCCTTGGCGGGCGGTTGGGGCGAGAACTTAAGGCCATTAAAGCCAGCGAAGACGCCGCCCGGGCCCTTGGTCTACCCGTTTTGCGTTATAAGGTGGGGACCTTTGTTTTCAGCGCGGTACTTACCGCCTTGGCCGGGGCCCTTTACGCCCATTACCTCACGTTTATCAGCCCCAAGACCTTTGACGTCTTTTATTCTATCGAAGTGGTGACCATGGTTTTGGTAGGAGGCATGGGCAATCCCTGGGGTGCTTTTTGGGGCGCCTTGTTTTTGACACCCCTGCCCCAGATACTCTCTTCTTTTGATGAATATAAGGATCTGATTTACGGTTTGATTTTAATGTCAATTTTGATCTTTTATCCACAGGGAATAACTTCGTGGTGGGAAAAAACTCTCAAAAAAACGCCTTCTTTTTCCTTATTCAGCCGTTAACAAACTTTCCTTCCTCAGGCGAGCGTGTTAAGTTCAAGCGGGCTGGGAAGCGTGTGTGAGGAAATAATAAAAAATGGCCGATTTTAATTTAAGTAAACCTTTAATTTTATCGTCGATGGAAGATTTTATCTCCATAAATCTGCGTGCTCAGCCCTGTGGTTACGAGAACTGCCGGGTAGGGGAATTATTAAATTTATCTCTCCGTTTTGCCACCCAACTTTTGAAGGCCGAAGACGAATACGATCTTTTTGCCACGGTGCTCGTGGCGGTAACTGCGGCTGAGGGCCTGGGCTTTAACCGGGCCTTTATCTGGCGCAGGCAGGAAACCAGAGACGCCTTTAAGGCCGTGGTGGCTTTGGGGCCGGCCAGTCCTGAAGAGGCCGCTTCGGTCTGGCGCTCGCTGGAAGAAAAGCGCCCCTCCTTTGAAGAAATGGTAAAAGAGGCCCGCCAGGCCTTCCAGACGGGCCGTTACTCTTTGGCCGCCCTGGTAAAGGATTTTTCTTTTTCCTTCCCTTCGGATTTATTGGCGGGGCAGGGGGCCATCCTTTTAAAGGCCAGGGAGCACGTTGAGCTCCGGCCGCTTTTTGAAAAACTGGGGGTTTCTGAGGCGGCCTGTGCCCCCTTAAACGTTCCCCCGGGGGCTTACGGGTTTATCTGGGTGGATAATTTTGTTACCAAACGGCCGATCCTTGAAGAAGACTTAAGATTTCTGGAGACGATCGCCGTGTTGGCCAGTATGGCCCTCCACCGCCTCCTGGTGTGTGAGGAGCTGAACCGCCAGAAACACCTTCTGGTAGAGGCGGAAAAACTTTCGGCTATCGGGGAGCTGTCTTCAAAGATCTTTCATGAGATCAGAAACCCGGTCTCGGCCCTGGGCGGGTTGTCTAAACTGCTTTTGCGCAAGAGGATCCCGGAAGACCTGGAAGCCTACCTCAAGACCATGGTCAAAGAGGCGGAACGGCTGGAACGGGTCCTTGAGGACCTTTTCGAATTTGTGCGCCCTATAGAACTCCAGAAGGAACCGGTCAGGCTTTGCCGCCTGTTGCAAACGGCGCTGACTTTGTTTTTGAGCTCTTTCAAGGAAGCGGGCATTCACGTCTCCCTTCAAAGCGAAGGTGGTGACCCCATCGTTTTGGTGGATCCCAAAGAGATGCAGCTGGTATTTATCCACCTTATCAAAAATGCTCTCGAAGCCATGCCGGAGGGGGGCGAACTTAAAATCATCCTGGAAATTAAAGACGGGGTCCTGGTCCGTATTATTGACTCAGGGACAGGCATTCCTAAAAACTTTTTGAAGAGGGTCACGGAACCCTTCTTTACTACCAAGACTTATGGTTCGGGGTTGGGGCTTTCGGTGGCCAAAAAGATCGTAGAAATGCACGGGGGCACCCTTACTTTGAAGGCGGCCCAGCCGGTAGGGACCGAAGTCCAGGTTTATTTGCCCGCGGCGTTACTCTTGAACGGGAGGAGTTAGATGAAGGTCCTCTGGGCCCCCTGGCGGATGGAATATGTCCTCGGAAAAAGAGAGCCTGGTTGTCCCTTTTGCCCGCCGGAGATCAAATTACCTGACGAGAAAAGACTCATCCTTTACGTAGACGAAAAGACCATCGTGATAATGAATAAATTTCCGTACAACACCGGTCACCTCCTGGTTTCCCCCCGTCGCCACGTTCCCGAGCTTGATGACCTGCGCGAGGATGAGCTGGCGGCCCTCATGCTCACGACCCGCACCTGTATCCGGATTTTACGGGAAGTAATGAAACCGGACGGCTTTAACGTGGGCATCAACCTGGGCAAAGTAGCCGGGGCCGGGATTCCCGAACATCTGCATATACAAATCGTTCCCCGCTGGGAGGGGGACGTTAATTTTATGACGGTTTTTGCCGACGTGCGGGTTGTTCCCGAACACATCATCGCTACTTACCGCAGGCTTTATCCTCACTTTGAAGAATACATGAAGGGGAAGAAAAAGCTCTGAAAAAGGTCTCTCTTGCCCGTAAGGCCAGGGAAACCCTGGCGGTACATCGTCAAGGATGCGCGCTTTGCCCCCGCAAGTGTCAGGTGGACCGGGTCAAAAAGTTAGGGTTTTGCCGGGTCTCCTGGCAACCCAAAGTGGCGGGTTATGAGGCCCATTTTGGGGAAGAGGCCTGTTTGGTGGGAGAGCGGGGGTCCGGGGCGGTCTTTTTTTCTGGTTGTAATCTGGCCTGCGTCTTCTGTCAGACTTTTGAGATAAGCCAGCAGGGGCTGGGGCAGGAGATAAGTGACGCGCAGCTGGCAGAAATTTTTCTTGAATTACAAAAGATGGGTTGTCACAACCTCAACCTGGTAAGTCCTTCCCACCAGGTCCTTCAGATCGTGGAAGCCCTGGCTCTGGCCTTTGAACAGGGTTTTACCCTGCCGGTGGTCTACAATACCGGGAGCTATGATGCGGTAGAAACCCTAAGGGCCCTTGAAGGATTGGTAGACATCTATCTTGCTGACTTTAAGGTCTGGGACGAAGAGGTGGCGGCCAAATATCTCGGGGCCCGCGATTATCCGAGGGTGGCGCGTGAGGCCCTTAAAGAGATGCACCGCCAGGTAGGCGATCTGGTAGTGGATGAGCAGGGTCTGGCCCGCAAAGGCCTTATTTTGAGACATCTGGTATTGCCGGGAGGCCTGGCCGGGACCAAGGAAATTTTTGAATTTATAAGGGATGAGATATCGCCCAACACCTACGTCAATTTGATGGGGCACTACCACCCGGCGGGGAAGGCGTCTTCGTTTCCACCCCTTGACCGGACCATTACGCGAGAAGAATATTTGGAGGCCTTAAAAATAGTAAAGAGTTTAGGTTTTGAGCGTTTGGACCAGACACACTGGCCTTTGCTTGAATTATTGTGGGGAGATAAGGTTTTTTAGGGTATAAATGCTTATTTTAGGGAGATTTTGTTTAAAAATTGATTTAAGAGGTTGTTTTTGGCCTTTTAGAGGGTCCTATAGTCCCTTAAGGCTCGCTTGACAAGAACTAGCCGCTATAGTAACTAGCGCATTAAGATAATCTTGGATGAAGGAGGGCACTATGCCGGTAGTAGAGTTTAAAGGGAAAAAATTTGAAGTCGATGAAGACGGTTTCTTGCTCGGTGGTTTGGATGCCTGGTGCATGGAATGGGTGGAGTACGTGAAGCAGCTCGAGGGTATTGAGGAGCTCACCGACGAGCACTGGAAGGTGATTAAAGTTCTTCAGGATTATTACAAGAAAAACGGCGTGGCTCCCATGGTACGGGTTCTTTCTAAGGTAACGGGTTATCCGCTTAAGAAGATTTATGAGCTTTTCCCCTCTGGTCCGGGTAAGGGTGCTTGTAAGATGGCCGGTCTTCCTAAACCTACAGGTTGCGTATAAGAAGGCTTTTTTAAAATTAGAAGGCGGCTTTCTAGGATTCAGGAGGCCGCCTTATTTTTTGTGTTTTTGAGAGAAAGATTAAAAAAGTCCTGCAGGTGCATATTAATTGGTTTTTTCTAAACCTAATCAACCTTGGTTGACCTTAAAAGAAGTATTTTTTTCTGGACATGGGCATTGCTTAGGCTTAAAGTTTGGTAGGGTTTAGTCGATGAATAGAAAAAACAAAAAGGAGGAGGTAAGGACGATGAGGAAAAGTATTTTGTTTGCCCTGGCGATGGCAGTTTTGTTTGCCTGGGCGTGGACGGCGGCGGCCTTTCAGCTGGAGTTTCACGGTGATTACGGCACCAAGATCCAGACGACCAATACCTTGGGGATGATCGCCAAGGAAGGAGTAGAAGATTATACAACTGATTTTGCTCCGGTGGATGAGATTGGTGATCAGGATCTTGACGACACCTGGGCGGAGCTGCAGTTCCGGCTCTGGGCGGTGGCTGGCAGTGACGACGGAAACGTCAAGGGCGTGTGGGCTATGGAATACGGTACCAAGCGCTTTGGTGAAAGCACGGATGGCGATGGTATGGCTTTTGCCAACGACGAGGACGACATCGAAGTCCGTCTGATGTATCTTGATTTCCAGCTCCCCTATTTCTGCTCTGAAAACCGGCTCACCGTTGGTCTCCAGTGGTTTGATATTAACGAGTGGCTCTGGGACGAATCCGCGGCCGGGATCAAAAACTACGGTTCCTTCATGGTGGGTCAGACCAAGGTCAATTACCAGCTCGGTTGGGCCCGCGAGTCTGATAGCATCGATCATACCAATCCCACCTTCAACACCAATGACAACGATTACTGGTTTGCCAAGGTGGATTTTGAGCTCAAAGAGCTCCTCAAGGTAGATAAGTTCGACGTGGGGGCCTTCTTTGTTTATGCCAATGAAGCCCAGAATAATCTTCAGCCCTGGTGGGCTGGCCTGGAGCTTGATTTCGCCGGTTACAAAGGCATCCTCTTTGACCTTGACCTCATCTACATGGGTGGCGACAGTGACAATCCCGCTGTAGAAGATGATCTTCAGGGTTGGTTCTTCCACGCCACGGCGGGTTATCAGTGGAATGATCAGCTGAAGACCACCTTCACCTTCTGGTACGCCAGCGGTGATGATGATACTACTGACGGGGATTATGAGGCTTACAACACCATCGTGACCCACACCTACGGCAGCGTGGTCCTCTTTGAAGACGCCACCTTCGATGACGGCTGGTACGCCAGCGGGAACCCCTATCTTGATCCCCGGCTCGGTTTCTATATGTTCCGTTTCAAGGCCGACTACCAGGCCACCCCGAAACTCAGCCTGGCTGCGGCGGTCAACTACATGCAGCTTGACGAGGACGTAGAGTGGGGCGGTGACAGCGACGATAACATCGGCTGGGAAATCGACGTCTACGCCGACTACGAGCTTTACAAGAACTTTAAGGTCAACCTGGCTGCCGGTTACCTCTTCACCGACGACGCCATGGATATCTTTGCCGCTCGGGCTACCGGTGGGG
>DROK01000088.1 GCA_011321895.1 Thermodesulfatator atlanticus | reverse complement strand
CGTACGATCTTGAAATAGAAAAGGGAACAGGCCGCCACAAAGAGCAGGCTCACCGCAAAGAGGAAGCTCCACCGCCATAGGGGACGGCGTATCAGATGCCCCATCACCCAGCGGTAGTACCGGGTAATTAGGCTTTCTTTTTCCTCTTCCCCGGGCTTTTTGGGCAGAAAGTGGTAGGCCGTCCAGGGAGTGATGATGAAGGCCACAATCATGGACAGAAACATGGCCACCGAGGCCCCCACCGGCATGGGGCGCATATAAGGGCCCATAAGGCCCCTTACAAAGGCCATGGGTGCAATGGCAGCGATAACCGTGAAGGTGGCCAGGATAAGGGGCGCCCGGACCTCGTTTACCGCGTAAACGATGATCTCTTTGAAGGGTTTGCCCCGGTTCTCCGGCAGACGCAGGTGCCGGACGATATTTTCCACGTCGACGATGGGGTCGTCCACCAGGATACCGATACAGAAAATGAGGGCAAAAAGGGTGACCCGGTTCAGGGTATAACCGTATAGCCAGTAGACGGCCAGAGTGATGGCCAGGGTCACCGGGACCGCCACCATTACCACCAGACTGGCCCTCAACCCCAGGAAGAGGCCCACCAGACACGCCACCGCGGCGGTGGCAATAAAGAGGTGCTCTAAGAGTTCGTCGGTCTTTTCCCGGGCGGTTTCGCCGTAGTTACGGGTGACAGTGACCTGGACGTCCTCGGGGATAACGTGACCCTTGAGGATTTCGATTTTTTCCAGGATCTTTTCCGCCAGCTTGGTGGCGTTTTTTCCCTTTCGCTTGGCGATGGCCAGCGACACCGCCGGGAAGACCTCACCGGGCGCGGCTTCAATCCCTTTTCTCTCAGCCGCCGGGCCGGGGATAAATAGGACGTAGTTTTCTGGCTCCTCCGGGCCGTCGATGACCCGGGCCACGTCTTTGAGATAGACGGGTTTGCCCGCCACCACTTTGATCACGCTCTGTTCCAGTTCGTGTAAATCCCGGAAGAAATTTTCGAGCCGGACTACAAAGTGGTAATTATCTTCCCGGAAGGAGCCCACCAGGCGGGCCTGGTTCTGGCGCCGGATAATCTCGGCCACTTCTAGGGGATCAAGCCCCAGGGCGTAAATTTTCTGGGGGTCAACTTCGATCCGGACCTCTCTCCTGAGCCCACCTTTGATAAAGGTTTCGGAGATCCCCGGAATGTTCCTGATTTCGTCGTCCACCTGGGCCACGATCCGGCGCAGGGTAAAGGAATCGTAGCCTTCTCCCCAGAAGGTGAGCACCACGATGGGGACGTCGTCAATGGAGCGGGGTTTGAGCAAGGGCATGGAACAGCCCGGGGGGATCCAATCCAGGTGCTGGTAAAGCTTGTCATAAGTCTTGACCAGACTTTCCTCGACGTCTTCCCCCACGTAAAAACGCACCACGGTGAGGGCGCGTCCGTTCATGGCGGTGGAATAGACGTATTCCACTCCGGGGATTTCCCAGAGGAGTTTTTCCATGGGGTAAACGACCCGGTTTTCAATCTCTTTGGCGGTGGCCCCGGGCATTTCCACAAAGACGTCTATCAGGGGGACCACAATCTGGGGTTCTTCCTCAGAAGGGGTGTTGATGACCGCAAAAACCCCCAGGAGGATGGTGGCAAGGATGATAATCGGGGTCAGTTTGGAATCCGCAAAGTAAGAAGTTAAGCGGTAAAGAAAAGAATGTTCCTTCACCATGATTAGATGACCCGGTCTCCGTCTCGTACCAGATTAAGCGGGGAGATTACGATCTTTTCCCCTGCCTCAAGTCCGGCCAGCACTTCCGCCCAGAGGCCTTCGGCCTTGGCCTTTTCCCGGGTAAGAGGGGTGGTGGTCGGAAAAAAGGCCTCAGGTCCTTCTTTTTGGTAAGAGCGTCCCAGTCGGACCACCCGGAAGCGGGCTAGTCCGTCCTTTTCTACCACCATCACCCCCGTAAGCTCCCCCCTCAAGACTACGGCCCGCCAGGGGATCAAGACTGCCTCTTTGCGGGAAACGGGGAAATAAAGCTCTCCGTAAAGTCCCGAACGAAAGCCCTTGTTTTTCGGAAGCGCCAGCTTTACCAGAAAAGTGCGGCTCTGGGGGTCAATGTGGGCCACTATCTCTTTGACCGGGGCCTCTTCCACCAGCTCAACGGCGGGAAACCTTATCTTAAACTTCTGGCCGGGACGTATTTTGCCTAAAAAGGCCTCGTCCAGTTCCACCCGAAACTCAAAGCCCCCGGAGAGATCATCGATGAAGACGAGGGGGGTGCCGGCGTTTACAAAGCTCCCTTTATCCGCCAGGCGTCTGGCCACCAGCCCTTCGGTGGGAGATTTGATCTGGGTGTAGGGGAGGATGCTTTTTACTTCCTTGAGGCGGGCCAGGATCTCCTTCTCTTTGGCCGCAAGGGCCTTCTCCCGGGCCAAGAGGGCCTTGTATTCCGCGGTGACCCGGTCGAATTCCTCCTTGGTGGCGGCCTTTTCCGCCAGCAGGTTTTTGAAACGCCGGTAATTGGCTTCTGCGTAGCTTAAACGGGCCCTTACCGCCTCTTTTTCTCTGGTGGTGGCTTTATAGGCCTCTTTGAGGGCCTTTATCTGGGCCCTGATGGGGGCGTCGTCTAAGGTGATGATAGGGCTTCCTGGTTTGACCACGTCTCCTTCCTTAACGTGAACGGCCTTTACGTAACCGGAAATTTTGGAAGAAAGAGATATCTGATTAACGGCCCTTACGGTGCCGGGAAATACCCGGACGTTGGGGACCACCTTCGGGCTCACGGTCAAAAGGGTGGCCTTTATCTTGCGAGGTGCGCTCTGGTGGGGCTCCTTTTCTTGCTGGCCACAAGCCCCCAAAAACAGGACGAGTATTAGAAAAAGCCAGTATTTTTTCATTGGTCTCCTCCGGAAAGGGTTCCGGCGCGGAATTTCAGTTCTGTTAAGGCCAGGCGATAACGGTAAAGGGCGTCTAAATGTTGAAGTCTGGCCTTTTTGAGTGCGGTTTGGGCGTCAAGTAGTTCTACGATGATGGTAAGCCCTTCCCGATAACGTTTTTCGACGATCTTTAAACCTTCCTTGGCCTCGGCTACCGCGGCCTCGGTGACTTTTACCTGTTTGTGGGCGGTCAGGAGGTTGAGGTAGGCTTTTTCAACCTGGTGGTATACCTCCCGTTCGTACGCCTTGAGCTGGGCCTGCTGGGCCAGTTCCCGCGCCCTGGCCTCCGCCAGCCGGGCCTTGTCCCCGAAGCCCCGGAAGATATTGAAATCTACCTGGGCCCAGAGGGTAAAGGCGTCTCCCTGGGCCCCGCCTATCCCTTCAGAGTTGTATTCGTAAACCCCCTTTAGATTCACCGCCGGGCCGAAATTGAGTTTGGCCCCGCGGACCTCTTCCTGGGCCAGCTTGAGTTTGGCCTTTTCGGCCAGGAGATCAGGGCGCTGGCTCAAGGCCTTCTGCGTCCAGAAAGCAAGGTCCGGGACCTTGACGAAGGAAAGGGAGACCTTCTGGGGAATCCACTCTTTGGTGAGGGGGACGCCCAGGATCACGTTCAGTCTGGAACGGGCAATTTTGGCCTTGGCCTTGGCGTCTAGCAGTTCTTTTTCAAGGCTTGCTAAAAACACCTTGGCCTGCAGGTAGTCAGAACGTAAGGCCATCCCCTGGGCCAGACGGGCCGAAACCGTTTTGAGGTTGGCCCTGGCGGTTTCAACGGCGCTTTTCATCACGTCGATCCGTTCCTGGGCCAGGAGCAGGGAAAGATAGGCACTTTCTGTTTCGTAAAGGATCCTTTGCTTGACGGCTTTACGCCAGAAAAGGGCCATTTCATGGTTGATCTTGGCCTTGCGGTAACCGGTTATTTCCTGGCCCCGGTTGAAAAGGGGCTGGGTGATAGAAATTTCTGTCTTGAGATTGGTAAGGGGCGAGGGGTAATTCAGGCGGTCCAGTTCAAAATCTTTGGCCTGAAAGTTTTGCTGAGCAAGCTTGCTTGAAAAGACGTAGACCGGGCTGTCGCTGCGCTGGTAAAGCTCTCTGATATCCACCCGCGGGAAGAAGGCGCTGCGAGCCCTGGTTATACCAGCAGCGGCCGCTTCCACCTGGGCCTCGGCTGCCTTTAGATAGGGGTTCTTGGCCAAGGCTATCTTTTGGGCCTTCTCCAAGGTCAAAGGTTCGGCGGCGTAAACCCTTGCCACCAGCAGAAAAACCAGCCAAAACCCCCAGCGGGCAAGACGCATGTCTTCAAGCTTTAACGCAGCCTAGCAAATAGGTCAACAAAGACCAAAAATTCACATGGCTCCGCTTTTTCGGGATTGATAGAGCAAAGGGAATTTATCGTTCACGGTGGCGCCGCCGTCTTTCTCTTTTCCAGGCGGGGTCTTTTTTGCGCCCTTTGGTGAGTTTACGGAAAGGGACGGCCTTTTCGGGGATGACGATTTCCTGAGCAGGCCTTTCTTCCTGCGGTTTTTCTTTGGGTTTGGGGGCGTAACGGGCCCGAAAGGCCTCATCGACCTTGGGGCCCCTGAGGGCCGAGGCGGGGATCCAGGTAGAGAGGAAGATTTTTTCCAGATAGCGTTCAAAAACCGCCCCTTCCTGCATGGCCTTCCGGGTGTCGACTTCGATTACCAGGGCCCCACGTCTTCGGGCCATACGTGCGGCCAGATCCTCTTCCGGGGTAAGGATGATCTTTTCCGCCGCCAGGCCTTCTTCGGCGACCTTAATCCAGGCCCTGGGGCGAACCGGAGTAAAAAGCCGGGGCGGAGGATGGGCTTCAAAGACGGTCTTATAAACGTGTGGGTCAGCAAATTCTTTTCGGACTCCGAGGAGTTGTTCTTCTTCCAGATAAACGAGCCTTTCGGGTTTAAAGATGGCAAAGAAATCTCTAATCTGCTTGGCCTTGATGTTTTTGAAACCGTCGATTTCGTTTAAGGCCTTAAGGAGATCCTTTAATTTTACCAGTCCGTTTACGGGGAAGAGTCCAAATTCGTCAGGACGGCGGCCTAACACGTAATAGAGGAGTTTTTCGAGTCTTTTTGCCTCACGGTCAGTCATAATCCCCCTTGACTTTTAGCCGAGATTCACCATTTTGCAAATTAGCTTTAGAGGGGCCTGAAAAATTCTAAATTTAAAATCTTTACAAATTGCCTTAAAAAGGTTAATTTATTGGCAAGGTCCCGGTTGCCGAAAATTAAAATTAGTGCTAAATATTGTAGGCTTAAAAATTTAAAAATTTCCCAAATTTTGAAAACCAAGATCACCGGAAGGGGTAGGTGATAAAAAGTATGAAAAAAGGCAAAGATTTGCGGGAGAAGCTGCTGGAGGCGGGCAAAGACGGAGCCATTACCTACGAGATGCTAAATGATCTTTTGCCCGAAGATTACGGCGATCCCAAAAAGATCGAAGAGATTTTTGATTTTCTTTATAAGAACAATATCGAAGTCCTGGACGAAAAACAGCTTTTCGAAAAGGAACACCCTGATTGGCCTGAGCGTTCTCCCGAGAAAAAGATCGAAGAGGTGGTAGCGCAGGAGGAAGAACCCGAGCCAGCGGCCGAATCAGAAGAGGTCACCTCGGCCTACCTGCGCGAAATGGGGAAGTATGAACTCCTTACACCGGAAAGGGAGGAGGAACTTTCCAAGATCATTCGGGGTGGTTTCCAGTTCATCGTCAACGCCATCATGGAACACCCCTCTACCCTCCCTGAGATGGAAAAGCTACGCGAGACCATAAGGCTCTGGAAAAAGCGTGACCCGGGCCTTAAACCCAAGAAGAGCCACCTAAATATCATGTTGCGCACGGTGCGTGCCATTCACGAGAAATATCCGGAAGACGAGTCCATTGCCGAACTCCTGCGGCAGATCGAAGAGCGGGCGGCAGAGGTGGAGAAGGCCAAGGATGAGATGGTAAAGGCCAATCTGCGCCTGGTGGTCTCCATTGCCAAGCGTTATATGGGGCAGGGGCTTTCCCTGGCTGATCTCATTCAGGAAGGGAACCTGGGTCTCATGCGGGCGGTCTTCCGCTTTGACTACAGCAAGGGCAATAAGTTCAGCACTTACGCATCCTGGTGGATCAGGCAGGCCATCACCCGGGCCATTCTGGACAAAACGCGCACCATCAGGTTGCCGGTACACTTTCTGGAGTTGCGCAGCCAGTTTTTCAAGGCCTTTTACGAGCTGGTGAAAGAGCTGGGTCGTGAGCCCACACCGGCTGAGATCTCTGAACGTACGGGGATCCCGCAGGAAAAGATACTGGCCATCTTTGAGGCCTCCAAAGAGCCGGTATCCCTTGAGCTCCCCATCGGGGACGAAGACAGCACCCTTGGGGATTTTATCGAAAACAAAGAAAGCCCATCTCCTTACGAACAGGTCAAGGATAAGGATCTTTCAGAGAAAGTGCGCAATCTCCTCTCCACCCTTTCTCCCCGGGAAGAGAAGATCATCCGGCTCCGTTTCGGTATCGGGGAGGAAAACGAATATACCCTGGAGGAGATCGGCAAGCGCTTTGGGGTATCGCGGGAACGTATCCGTCAGATAGAAAAGAAGGCCCTTTCGCGGCTGCGGCAGATGACGAAAAAAGACCACTTTAAGTATTATTCAGACTAAACTTTAGGCGGGGGCTCGGCCCCCGCTTTTTTAAATTTATGCAGGGCAGCTATTATCGACCCCGAAAGAAGACCAAAAGACGCCGCCTCTCAAAATTATCTTCCAGGAAGTCATATTCCCGGGTCTGGTCCCCCAAACTTGCCCTTTTCCTTGTCCTGGCCCTTTTCTTGATCGGTTTTTCCGTCTACGTGTATCTGGGCTATAAGATCCAGGGCCTAAAAAGGCAGAAAGAAGATTTAGTCTTGACTAACGCCCGCCTTTCCGCCAAGATTTCTCGCCTGGAAAAGGACCCCAAGGCCTATGAAGAAATTGCGCGGAAAAAGTATGGTCTGGTAAAAGATAACGAACGCCTGGTGATTTTTCGTTAATTCTCAAGGAGGAGATCATGTCGATTTCTACTTCTGATTTTCGTCGCGGTCTGAAGATCGAATGGGAAGGAAAGCCTTACGAGATTTTAGAGTTTCAGCACTCCAAGGTGGCCAAGGGCCAGGCCACGGTGCGGACCAAGCTGCGGGACCTGGTGACCGGCCGGGTGCTCGAGGTAAACTTCCGTTCAGGGGAACGCTTTGAACGCCCGGATTTAGAAGAGAAGGAAATGCAATACCTGTACGCCGAAGGGGACCGTTACGTATTTATGGACCTGGAAGATTACGACCAGGTTTATCTGGACAAAGACCAGCTTGGCGAAGCCTGGAAATATCTTCAGGAAAACATCAACGTTAAGGTCCTCTACTACAAAGGCAAGCCGATAGGGGTGGAACTGCCCATCACGGTTGAGCTCAAGGTGGTGGAAACGGAGCCCGGGGTGCGGGGGGATACGGTTTCAGGGGGTTCTAAACCCGCCAAATTGGAAACCGGAGCGGTGATAAAAGTCCCCCTCTTTATTAACGAAGGAGACGTCATCAAGGTGGATACGCGCAGCGGCACTTACGTGGAACGGGTGGAATAATGCTCACCCTTAAAAAGCTCCAGCAGTTCAAGGAATACCTTGAAAGCGGCGCGTTTTTCGAAGACTTTGACCAGCGTCCCCAGGATGGCCAGGCGGAAATGCTTGATATGTTAGAAGTCCTCTTTGAAATTTGTGAGATTGCAGACCAGAAGCTTACCGAACACTTTTACCGGCGTCTGAGGGGAGAGGACCAAGGCGAGGGCGAAGGGGACTGATGCCTTATTACATCCGGGCCCGCACCTATTACCGCTACGCGGAAGAGAAACTGGCGGAGGCGGAAATGGCGGCGGCCAAAGAGCCCGCCCGGGCCGTCAGGTTGGCTTTGGACGCGGTGGAAAAGGCCATCCGGGCCCTGTGGGCCATCGTCCAGATCGAAGCCCCTAAAGAAAAACCCCCGGTAGAAAAAATAATACCTACGCTTGCGCAGGCCTGTGAGCCCTGGCTGGCCAAAGAGATCGAAAAGGCCTTTAAGCGGATCAAAGAGCTAGCGGAGACTCCCACTGGTGAAGGGGCCAGGGAAGCGGTAGAACTGGCCCGTTTTGTGGTGCGCGAGACCAAGAAAGTCCTAGAGCCTATTATCGGCCCTCAGGAGACCCT
>DROK01000087.1 GCA_011321895.1 Thermodesulfatator atlanticus | reverse complement strand
CTCCACCAGGTGATCGTGATCGGGCATGAAAAGGGCCACGGCGAAGAATTTCGTAACGGAGGCAGTGCCAAACCCTGGGGTAACGAAAAGGCCTTACGCTACATGAGGGTGGCTGAAACCGAAGGGATCCCTATTCATTTCTATATTTTTACCCCCGGAGCCTACCCCATCGAAGACTATCCCGGGGCCGCCCAGCAGATCGCAAGAAACCTTTATTTCATGAGTAAACTTAAGGTCCCCACCGTGGCCTTCATTTCCGAAGGAGGTTCTGGAGGGGCTGAAGCCATCGGCCTGGCCGATATCCGGCTGATGGCCTCCCGGGGGTATTATTCTGTCATCAGTCCGGAAGGGGCGGCGGCCATAGAAGGTAAACTAAAGGAGGGGGAGCGCCCGAGCCGGGAACTTTTGGAATTCTGTGCCCGGCAACTGAAGATCACCGCCGAAGATAATCTGCGTTTGGGCACCATTGACCGGATCGTTCCGGAACCCCCTTTAGGGGCCCGGCGTTACGATTATCAGTTTTTCAAGCGTCTGAGATACGAGATGATCCGGGCCACCGACGAGGTGATCCTGCGTACCAAAAGTTTAAAGGCCTTCCGCAGCTACGCCCTGAAGCGCAAGTCCGAGGAAGAAAACCCCCCTGACGAGTTCGACATTTACGTGCGCTGGGAGCTTTCTGAGGTGGAGATCGAAAAGCTCCTTGACCTGCGCTCCAAGAAATACCGGGGCATGAGCCGGCACGTGCTGGGGCTTAGTAAGCGGTGTCTTAAGGACTATTTCGAAAAGACCCAGGACGTCGGCCTGCGCCTTTACCACGACCTGCGTTACGGACTTTTAAAACAGGGCCAGCGGGTGATCCAGCGCATGATCGAGGACCTGTCTGGTGAGGGGGCGGCCTTCTTAAAACAGCTTACCGAACCCATCAAAAGCGCCTATGACCTCCTGGCCAGCAAACCCCGCCGTACCAGGGCCAAGGTGGTGGCGGAAGAAACCGCTCTCATCGATCTCCCCGAGCTTTACGTAAGCCCCCTGGCCCTTGAAGACCGCACGGTCACCTGTCCCAACGCCGAGACCCACGGCTGCCCGGATATCTGGGTGCCGGATCTTTACGGAGAATTTTGCGGGGTATGTCCCAACTGTGGCTATCATTTTCCCCTGGAATACCAGTGGTATTTGAGCAACATCTTTGACGCCAAAAGTGTTAAAGAATTCAACGAAGACATTGAGGCGGGAAACCCGCTGGGTTTTGAAGGTTACGATAAAAAACTGGCCCTGGCCAAGAAAAGGACGGGCCGTAATTCCGGGATTATCACCTTTCAGGCGCGCATCGGGGGTATCTCTCTCATCTGCGCCATGCTCATTGCGGATTTCAGACAGGGCACGGTGGGGGTAGCGGAAGGAGAGAAATTTATCCAGGCCTGTGACCGGGCAAGGATTACCAAACGGCCTTTCCTCGCCTTCGTGCATACCACCGGCGGCATCAGGATCCACGAGGGCACGCTGGGGGTGGTGCAGATGCCCCGCTGTACCATGGCGGTGCGGGAATACATTGACGCCGGTGGTCTTTACCTGGTGGTGTATGACAACAATTCTTACGCCGGGCCGGTGGCCAGCTTTTTGGGGTGTTCACCCTATCAGTTTGCCATCAGGTCCACCAGGATCGGTTTTGCCGGTCCGCGGGTTATCAGGGAGACCACCGGAGAAGACGTCCCGCCCGATTACCACAGTGCGGAAAACGCCTTAAGGCGGGGGCATATTCAGGGGATCTGGGACCGACGGGAGCTTCGCAAGAAGCTGTACGAGGCCTTTCTTTCCATGGGAGGCAAAAACCTTTACTACCGTTAAACCGCGATGGCACTGGATAACCAGAAAATAAACCAGCTACTCCAGAGTTTTCGGGCCAACCCTTACCGTATCTTTGTGGTGGTGACCCCGCATACGGGCTACCTCCGGGAATTTCTGGTCAAAGAAGGGGACGAGGTCCAGGGCCCCGCGGGCAAATGGCTGGAAAAACCGGGTTCTCCGCTTTTTGTCCTGGAGCGGGAAAGAAACCCCAAGACCATCCGGGCCAAGGCCAGCGGCCAGGTGGCCAAAATCAACTGGGAGCTCCAGGACCGTTTCGTAGAGGCCTTCACCCCGGTGCTTGAGATCAAGCATACCCTGACCCAGAAGGAAATCATCGCCGAGCTCCTGCGCAAAATCCTTCACATCGTTACGGCGCCGGAGAAAGCCAGGTACTTCCTCTCCCCTGAGCTGGCCAAAAAGATCGAAAAAGCCGGGGAAGGGCGCGTGGTGGTCAAGCCGGGGGACGAACTGGCCATCATGTCCTTTATGAAAAGGGAGACCCCCATCGTGCACGAAGGCCCGCCCATGGTGGTTTTCCGGGTCTTTTTCACCCGCGGCCAGATGGTGGACCAGGGAGAACCCCTCTTTGGTCTTTGTCTGGAAGAAGAACGACCTTACGTGGAAAAGCTCATCGCCCGGGTCAAAGAGGAATGGCCCACCTAAAGGGGCTGGTGGCTGATTTT
>DROK01000086.1 GCA_011321895.1 Thermodesulfatator atlanticus | reverse complement strand
GGCTTTCGCGCCTCAACCTATTCCATCACCCCAAAGACCCTCTGGGCCCTTCCGGTTCTGGCAGAAGAAGGTTACCGTTACGATTCAAGTATTTTCCCTATCCGACATGATCTCTACGGTTTTCCCAGGGCCCCGCGTTTTCCTTTTCTTTTAAAAGACTTAAACCTTAAAGAATTCCCTATCTCCACGGTAAAGCTTGGCCCTTTAAACGTCCCCGTAGCAGGTGGAGGCTATTTCCGCTTCTTTCCTTACCCAGTGACCCGCCGTTTGCTGCGTCTTTTCAACCGAAAGGAAAAAAAGCCTTTTGTCTTTTACGTTCATCCCTGGGAGTTTGATCCGCTTCAGCCGCGTCTTAACGGCCCCCTGAAATCCCGTCTGAGACACTACCTGAACCTTTCCCGCACAGAAGAGCGCTTTAAAAAACTCCTTACGGACTTTTCTTTCGGCCCCCTTAATGAAATCATAAAAGGGCTTGAGCCTTTGCCTGAAATCACCTTAGAGGACCTCCGAAATGCAGCTTAAAGAAATAAGCAGGCAGGAAGAGTGGGACGAGCTGGCCGCCTCTTTGGGCGCAGGTCCTTATCTTTTTTGGGCCTGGCGTGTGGCCGTGGAAAGGGCCTACGGCCACCGGCCCCTTTATCTGGCGGCGTTCAGGGGCAAAACCCCGGAGGCCATCCTCCCCCTCTTTAAATTCAAGACTCCCCGGGGTTCCCGGCTGGTGTCTCTTCCCTTTTGTGACTACGGGGGGATCCTGGCCACCAATGAAGAGGCCTTTCTCTTTATTTGGGAAAAGGCCCGGGAACTGGCCCGGGCGCACGGGGGGCTTGAGCTACGCTTCCCGGAAAGGCCCCCTTATCTATCCAACGAAAAGGGTTCTGAGGCCAAAGTACGTCTCCTCCTTCCGCTGCCTGATAGAGCCGAAACCCTCTGGAAACAGCTGAAGGCCAAAGTGCGCAGTCAGGTACGCCGGCCCCAGAAAGAAGGGGCGGAGGCCGTAACCGGGGGCCAAGAGTTGTTGCCGGCCTTCTACCGGATCTATCAGGAAAACATGCATTACCTGGGCTCTCCTCCACACAGTCTGGCCTGGTTCAAGGCCGTCCTTTCCTCTTACGGAGAGATGGCCCGGGTGGTGCTGGTCCATTTGAGGGGAGAACCTCTGGCCGGGGGGATATTGCTTTTTACCGAAGAAGAAGCGGTAAATCCCTGGGCTTCTTCCCGGCGTTCTTTTAAAAAGATCAGCCCGAACATGCTCCTTTACTGGCAAATGCTTGCTCTGGCCACAGAAAGGGGGCTTTTGCGTTTTGATTTCGGGCGTTCAAGCCCGGGCAGCGGGACTTACCGTTTCAAACGCCAGTGGGGGGCGGAGGAGAAACCCCTTTTCTGGTACGGCCGGGAAGAAGGCGGCCCCTCGAGAGGTCGGGCCCTGGCCGCCAGGATCTGGCCCAGAATACCCCTTTCCTGGGCCAACTTTATCGGCCCCAGGCTAAGACGCTATATTTCGCTATGAAGAGGCTCTTTTTTATCGCCCATCGTCTGCCCTATCCCCCCAACAAGGGGGACAAACTCCGGGCCTATCATATTTTGAAACACTTAAAGCGATATTTTGCCGAAATCTATCTCTTCACCCACCTGGACGAGACCCGCGACCTCGGGGTGGTAGACCAACTGGATCTCCCGCTGGC
>DROK01000085.1 GCA_011321895.1 Thermodesulfatator atlanticus | reverse complement strand
TATTTCTTCCGGGCGGGCAAGCCCCAGGGCCTTTTCTATTCTTTTAAGCCCTCCTTTAAGCCCCAGCCGCTTAAAAAGGGGACACAGATCAAGATGGACCACCGGGCCTTTGAGCCAGGGATAACTCTCTTTGAGAAAAGGCCAGTCGAAAAAACTGCCCCCAAAGGTGACCCAGAATTTTTTGGTCTGGAGGAGGGAAAGGCCTTCTTCGAGATCCCTTCCCGCAATAAAGGCGTGGTATCTTTGCCCGTCAAAAAGGCCCAAAACCGTTACCTGATGCTGGCCTTTTTTTAAACCATCGGTTTCGATGTCCAGGAAAACGGCCTCTTTCTTGAAGTGTTTGAAAAGACGCCAATGATGGCGCTTGGCCAGCCGGCGGGCCAAAAAATCAAGGTCTCCGGCCCGGGTGGACAACAGGCTTAGCTTTTTGCGCCAGAGGGCCAGGCGGGTAGCGGAAAAACCGGTATAATCCCTTTCCAGTAAATGCCACCAGGTACGACACCCCACCTGCCAGAGGCGACGTTCGGTCCTTTCGTCCACCCCTGGCAGGAAGAGAAAGGTACGAAACAGCATTTAGAGACGGTCTTCGTAAATTTTGGCACCGTACTTTTGGGCCAGCTCTTTGAGGGCCTTGTTTAGCGCCGCCTCTTCTTTGGCCTGGATCAGGTCTTCCCGGACCCTGTCTTTTACTTCCGCAAAACTTCTCTGCTTGGCCTCTTTGACCTCTTCCACCTGAATGAGGTGATAACCGAAAGGAGTCCGCACGGGTTCACTGATTTCCCCGGGCTTGAGGCGAAAGGCCGCTTCTTCAAACTCTTTGACCATCTGCCCCTGGGTGAAAAAGCCAAGCTCTCCTCCCTTCTCTTTGGTGCCGGGGTCAGCCGAATATTTCTGCGCCAGTTTGGCAAAATCCTCCCCTTTGAGGATCCTCTCCCGTAAACGCTGGGCCTTTTTGAGGGCTTCTTTTTCCTGCTCAGGGGTTGCTCCCTGGGGGACTTCGATCAGGATGTGCCTTGCCCGGACCGCCCTGGGTTCCTGGTATTTTTCCCGATGTTTTTCGTAATAAGCTTTTACTTCTTCCTCACTTACCCGTTGCTGATTTAGGAGCTTCTTTTCCAGATAGGCCTGGGCCAGGATCTGCTTGGTAACCTCATCCAGCCTGGCCTTGACCTCTGGATCCTTTTCAAGACCTGCGTCTTTGGCCGCTAACGAGAGGAGAGAAATTTCCACCCAACGTTCAACCAAGGCCTTTTTGAGCTGGGGCTGGTGGGCCAGAATCATCTTGATTTGAGGAGGGGCGGTCTCAAGTTTGGCTTCAAACTCGGCCCTGGTCAGCTTATATGGCCCGACCTCGGCCAAGATCTCTTCTCCCTCCTTGGCGGCAGCCAAACCGCTGACAAAAAACAAAAACACCAGGGATAAAACGAACTTCTTCATCAAAAACCTCCGTTTTTCCTCAGCTTAAGCCGAGAATAGGTGCCTGACAAGTTAACGCAGGATACTTTTGGGCGGAAAATAACCAGGCCCTGCGGTCCGGTTAGGGAGAAGGAAAGAACCCGGCCCCAAAAGGGTGCCGGGATTAGTCACCGAATTACAACCCGTCTGGACCCCGTCTCCCAGGATGGCTCCCAATTTTCTGAGCCCGGTATCAAAGGCCTCGTTTTTGATCCGGATCACGATGTTTTGTCTGGTCAGTTTGAGGTTTGCCAGTTTGGTACCAGCCCCCAGATTTACCTCTCGCCCCAAAATGCTATCTCCCAGATAGGCAAAGTGCCCGGCCTTGGCCCCGTCGAGCATGATGGTGTTTTTCATCTCGGTGGTATGCCCTACCACACAACGCCGCCCCACGTAACACTTTCCCCGAATATAGGCACCCTGCCTGATTTCGGTAAAATCACCCACGAAGAGGGGGCCTTTAAGATAAGCCCCGGGCTCCACCAGGACCCCCCGCCCTATCTCTATCTCCCGGTCCATAAAGACCGCCCCGGCACAAAGGACGCTGGCCCCGGCCAGCACCCGGCCGTCAAGCTCAACCTTCAGTTTTTCTTTGGTGGCGTCTGCCAGGACCAGTTTGAAATCCGGGCCCACCGGGAGCAGCTCCCCTTCGTAGAGCACGTAAGTCCGG
>DROK01000084.1 GCA_011321895.1 Thermodesulfatator atlanticus | reverse complement strand
TCGGTGGTACCCAGAAGAGCAGCCACCACCTCTACGGCCCGTACCCCTCCCTGCGCAGGTTCGAAAAGGACCAATTCCAAGACCTGCGGTTCCTTGAGAGTGAGGGAAACGACGTAAGGCCTGATCTCTATTTCCTTCTCCTTCTTGCCCCGCCTGACTACCAAGGTCACACTCCTTTGGGCCAGGAACGCAGCTACCTGCTCCTGCGTAACAGGCGCTGGCAGGATGATCTCGTACGTCACCTCCTCTGGCAGCTTAAGGGCGGCCTCAGGGGAGGAGAAACGGACCTCCTTGACGGCCAGCTCCGGGACCAGGACCTCGTTCAGACGTTCCTTTACTTCCCGGGGGGTAAGTCTTCGCCGAAGCTCAAGGGCCGCCACCTCGTAGTGGCTTTCAACCCCTACGGGGAGGGCCCGGGCAAAAGAGAGCCTGGGTAAGGGATGAAACCCTTCGGAGAAGGAGACCGGCAGGCGGGCCCGGCGCACCGCCCGGTGAAAAGCACGCATCACTTCGAGTTGAGACAAAAAGCGCGCCCAGCCTATCTTCTGGTAAACCAAACGGTAGGTAAAGCGGCCTTCCTCTTCTTCCCGGCTGACAGACACGATTGGGGGTAGCTTGCACTCCTTGACCAGCTGGTTTTTGATCCGCTTGAAATCACACACCCCGCATTTCAAACACCTGGCCCAACGGCAGTCAGGAGAAACTTCCTGGCCCAGGGCCTTTTCCCGTTCCTGCAGCAGGAATTCTTTGGTGACCCCCAGGTCAATATGGTCCCAGGGAAGGGGGGCCAAAAGGGCCCTGGCGCTTAAATAGCGTTCCAGGTCAAGACCCAATTTTTGGGCTGCCGTACGCCAGAGATCAAAACGCAATTCGTCACTCCAGCCGTCAAGACGGGCCCCCAGCTGAAAAGCAAGATAGATGAGGTCGGCCAGGCGCCGGTCTCCCCGGGAAAAGACCCCTTCCAAAAAGCTCTGTTCCGGCTTATGCCATTTGAAGCGGAGCTTCCGCCCCTTGAGCCTGGCCCGCAAGAAGGATAGCCTGGCCTCGGTTTCCGCCAGATTTATCTGTTCCTCCCACTGAAACGCCGTGTGGGGCTTGGGGATAAAAGTCGACACCGAGACGTTGACCTGCGGGCCCATCTTTCCTTTGATACGGGTTAGCCGGCGCGCCAGAGAGACGATACCCTCCAGGTCCTCCGGGGTCTCGGTGGGCAGACCGATCATGAAATAGAGTTTTAAGTGGCGCCAACCGGCTTCAAAGGCCAGCCGGGCGGTCTCCCAAAGGGCCTCTTCGGAGATGTCTTTGTTGATTACCCGGCGCAAACGCTCCGTCCCCGCTTCAGGGGCCAGGGTGAAACCGGTTTTGCGGACTTTTTTGATCTCTTTGATAATGGTCTGGTTGAGGCTTCCCACCCGCAGGGAGGGCAGGGAAAGGGCCACCTTTTCCGGTAAAAAGCGCCGGTTAAAGGCCACAATGAGTTCGGTAAGGCAGCTATAATCCCCGGCGGAAAGGGAAAGGAAGGAGACCTCGTCCCAGCCCGTGGCGGCCAGCCCCTCCTCAGCCAGGGCCAGTATCCGTTCGATGGGGCGTTCCCGCACAGGTCGATAAATGCTGCTTGCCTGGCAGAAACGGCAACCCCGGGTACAGCCCCGGGAGATCTCAATCGCCAGCCGGTCGTGGGTAATTTCCGCCCAGGGCACCGGGGGGCGGTAAGGGTACGGCACCTGGTCGAGCTGGGGGAGGATGCGTCTTTTTATTTTTTCATACCCCGGCTTTAGGGGTTTTAACCCGACGAAGGTCTCTCCCTGATAAACGGGCTCAAAAAAGGAGGGCACGTAGACTCCTTCGATCGCAGAAAGGGCCTCAAGCAGTTCGGCTTTGGTGGCTCCCCCTTCTTTGGCTTGCCTTACGGTTTCTGCTATTTCCAAAATGGCTTCTTCCGCCTCACCGATGATAATGGCGTCGTAGAAAGGGGCCACGGGCTCGGGGTTGGCCACCGCAGACCCTCCCCCCAGGATCAACGGGAAGGGGGCAGGCCGGTCTTTGGCCAGGGCGGGAAGCCCCGCAAGGTCAAGGATGTTGACGATATTGGTGGCGCAAAGCTCATAAGGGTAGCTTATGCCCAGCACGTCAAAGTCTTTAAGCGGCCTTTTGGCCTCAAGGGAGAGCAACGGCACCTTTTCCTGACGCAAAATCGCCTCAAGATCCCGGGCCGGGGCGTAGGCCCGGTCCACGAAATAACCGGGCCTTTCCTTAAGGATCAGGTAGAGGAGGTGTAAGCCGATATGGGACATGCCGATCTCGTAAAGATCAGGAAAGATCAGACAGATCTTCAGGGAAGCTTCCTCAAAGGAGGTGGAGGAGCGGGCGTTTACTTCCCGACCCACGTACCGGGAAGGACGCCTCACTCTGGCGATGATATTTTCCCAGACCCTGGCCCAATCCTTCATGACCTCTCAAGCTTAACTACCAAATCCTCGGTCTCCAAGAAAGAAAGCACCTGCGGAACCTTTCCTTGGCCTCCTCTTTTAGGTATAGCTAAAGGGATGAGGCGAAAAATAGTAGCCCTGGTGCGCAACCCCAACGGCCTGGCGCTTACCTGGTGTAACTGGCCGGAGTTGCCCCCAAACGCCCTCCTGGCCGGGGTTTTTGGGGCGGAGGCCGAAAAACTAAAGACCGAGGCCTTACCCTCCCCTACCCTCCTCTTAAACGCCTCCTTTTTTGAGGAAGAAGGGCTCTATCAAATAGCCCTGGCGGAGAAGGCCCGTTTTGAAGAGAACGTCTATAAATCCTATCTTCTTGACACCCGCCAGGAGGTTACCGCGGTCTTCAGCCAGGATCCGGACCGCCTGCACCGGTTCATCCAGGCTTACGGAGGCCTCTTTCAGGCCAAACCCTTCTGCCTGAAAAGGGACCCCCGTTTTCCGGTAGTAGAAGACCTCAGTATTTCAGAAACCAGAGAGGGCTTTCGTCTCTCTTACCTGCAGCTTGCCCCTTTTGACGAAGAAAAATGCCATCTCTGCGCCCGCTGCGCCCGCCTCTGCCCGGAAGGGGCCATCCTCCCTGAACGGACCATTGACTTTAGGCGCTGTAATTTCTGCAGGGCCTGCGAGGAGGCCTGCCCGGAAGGGGCCCTTAACCTTGACCGTTACGAAGAGATAAACGAAGAGGTGAGGTTTCTCCTCTTCCTGGAAGAGGTCCCCCCGGAAGTGCCCAAGAGGCCAGGCCTGGTCTTTACCGGTAACGAGCTTGATGCCTTTTTGGCCAGCCTGGGGACCTTTGAGCTCGTAGAGTCCGTGGGTATTAACCAGGGCAAGTGTCAGTACGCCCCCCGTTTTGCAAGTGGTTGCCGTCTCTGCCTCTCACAGTGTCCCCGGGAAGCCATCTCCTTTGCGGAAGAAGAGTTGGTGGTAAGGCATCTCTTGTGTAAAGACTGTGGCCGCTGTATTTCTGCCTGTCCCACCGGGGCCCTGGAGTATACCCCTTTAGACGACCGGGGCTTTTATTCCTACCTCAACTATCTCCCCGATCTTTCCGGGCGTACGGTGGTCATCGGGCGGGAAAGCGCCCTGAAAAGGCTTTTCTGGAGCCCTGACTTCCCGGAGGAGGGAGACTTTTTCTTTTTGGCCCACGAGGCCCCCAAGGCCTTCAGCCTGGAAAAAATGCTCGCCTTTTTCGCGAAAGGGGCCCAGCGCCTGGTCTTTTTGGAAAAAGGGCCCCAGGTGGCGTCTCTTACAAACGACCTCCTTGAGGCCCTCTTCGGAGTAAGGCCGGTGCTGGTCTCTTCTATGATCCCGCCGGCCAAACCCGAAGAGTCCTTGACCTTAAAACCCTCTGCCCTCCCCGCTTACCATGGGCGCCGGCCCTGGCTGGTCGCCCTCCTAAAGTCTTTCTGGCAGGCGGCGGGCAAACCCAAAGTATCCTTTAAAACGCAAGGGTTTGGCAGGCCCAAAATAGCCCCTGAAAGATGTACCCTCTGTCTGGCCTGCCTTAACGAGTGTCGGCAAGCGGCCCTGGCGGCGGATCCTTCCATTTACGCCCTTACCTGCGAACCCTCTTTGTGCGTGGCCTGCGGTCTGTGCGTGAAGATATGTCCGGAAGGGGCCTTAACGCTTGAGGAAGGGCTCTTTCTTGAGGAATCCTTTTTTGAGCGCACCACCCTGGCCCAGGACGAACCCCTGGTATGTAAGCGCTGTGGTAAGGTCTTTGGGACCAGAAAAAGCAAGGAAAAGGTAGAAAAGGTCCTGGCCGCCACCGGCCGTTTCGCAGAAATACTTGATCTTCTTGATTTTTGTGACGAATGTCGGGTCAAAGAACTCTTTGAACGCGAGGTTTAAAATGGACGCCGATCAGGCCCGGGCTTTGCTATACGATTATTTTTCCCTCCTCTTCCGGCCCACGCGAGAAGAAGTATGTTTTCTCACGGAGCTGCCTGCCAGACTCTCTCCCACCGGCGAAGACTCCTTTGATCAGGCGCTGGCCGCGGTTAAAGAGAGTTTAAGCACGGTCTCCCCTGAGGAAATCATCGCCGAATACGAGTACCTCTTTATCGAACCCTTTGAAGGCCCCCACATCCCCCTTGAGGCCTCTTATTACCTGGACGGCAAGGCCTTTGGCCCGGCGCTGGCTGAGTTAAGGGCCTTTCTGGCCCAAGAGGGCCTGTTTAAAGAAGAAGGAATCCCTGAGCCGGAAGATCACCTGGCCCTCCTCCTGGCCTTTATGGCCGCCCTCATCCGGAGCGAAAAAGATTTGCTTTCCCAGCAAAAATTATTCTATAACTTTCTTAGGCCATGTGCACAGGGTGTGCTCAAACGGCTGACCGGGGAGAAAACGCGGGTCTACGGCCCGCTGGGGCGGTTATGCGAGGCCTTCTTAAGGCTTGAAGAGCGTTATTTTAAAGAAAGTTAGGAGGGGCTTATGGCTAAGGTAGACCAGGAGAAACGGTCTTTCATCAAAAAGGCCCTGTTGACCGCAGGCACCATTTTGGTGCTGAGCGGCCGAAAAAAGGCCCAGGCCAAACCAAAGCCTGCCTCGGATGAAGTCCTTTACCGGGAAACCGAGGCCTTCCGGGCCTATTACGAATCTCTGAGAAGATAAGGAGGGAGCGATGGGCGCCAAGAAGATCTTCACCACCCCGGCCACCCCGGCCGGAAAGCCCGTGACCCTTAACCCCAAACTGGCCAGGCGGACTTTTCTTAAAATCGCCACCGCGGCGGCTGGTTTAGGGGGGCTTGCCCTTTCGGGAAAGCTGGTTCGCAAAGCCCAGGCCAAAGAGGCCAAGACCCCTTATCCTGGCTCCAAGATCGTCCGCACCATCTGTACCCACTGCGCGGTAGGGTGCGGGGTTTACGCGGAAGTGCAAAACGGGGTGTGGGTCAGGCAGGAAATCGCCCAGGACCACCCCATCTCCCGCGGAGGACACTGCTGCAAAGGCGCCAGCGCCATCGACATGGTCCGGAGCGAAAAGCGTCTCAAATATCCGCTTAAGAGGGAAGGAGGCCGGTGGAAAAGGATCTCCTGGGAGCAGGCCCTGGACGAAGTCTGCTCCAAACTCCTTGAGATCCGCGAAAAATACGGCCCGGACGCCGTCCACTGGAACGGAAGCGCCAAGGTCTCTACCGAGATGGCCTACCTTCAGCGCAAACTGGCCGCCTTCTGGGGGACCAACAATATCGACCACCAGGCCCGTATCTGACATTCCACCACGGTGGCAGGTGTCGCCAACACGTGGGGATACGGGGCTATGACCAATAGCATGAATGACATTCGTCACTCCAAGTGCATTTTTATGATCGGTTCCAACGCCGCTGAGGCCCACCCGGTGGCCATGCAACACATCCTTTACGCCAAAGAGGTAAACGGGGCCCCGCTGATCGTGGTGGACCCCCGCTTTACCAAGCTGGCGGCCAAGGCCACGGAATACGTACGCATAAGGCCGGGCACAGACACGGCCTTTCTCATGGGCCTCATCAACTACATCATCCAAAACGACTGGCATGACAAAGAGTTTATCCGCACCCGGGTGGCGGGCTTTGAGGAAATGCGCAAGGTGGCGGCCCATTACACCCCGGAGGTGGTGGAAGACATAACCGGGGTGCCTAAAGAGCAGCTGGCCCGCGTGGCCAAATTACTGGCCACC
>DROK01000083.1 GCA_011321895.1 Thermodesulfatator atlanticus | reverse complement strand
GATAGGCCACCCTCAGAGGGTCCCTGAAATGGCGTGCCACCAGGTCTTCCCCCAAAAAACCGACCAGGGCCCCGGGGACGGTGGCCAAGAGAAGGTAAAAGAGGAGTCTCTGGTAGGTTTTTTCCGCCCGCCAGAAGGTAAACATGGCCCACCAGTCTTTCCGAAAGTAGATCAGCACTGCCAGAAGGGTACCCAGATGGAGGAAAACATCAAAGGCCAGCCCGGCCCCCTGTACCTGCCCGAAATGTTCAGCCAAAACCAGATGTCCGGAGCTTGAAACCGGCAAAAATTCTGTGGCCCCCTGGAGTATGCCCAAAGCCAGCGCTTCCGTGTGGGTCATGAGGGCACTTTAAAATACTAACCAAGAGCTAGCAAACTCAAAAAAGCCTCTTCTTGATAAAGAGCGCCACCACGATCCCTGAAAGTATAAAAGAAAGGCTCATCAAGATGGCAAAGGCGTGGGGAGAATCCTGAAGGGGGAGCTTGATATTCATCCCGTAAATGCTGGCCACCAGATTGGGTAGCATAAGTACGATGGTGACGGCCGTCAAAAATTTCATCACCACGTTTAGATTGTTCGAAATCACCGAGGCGTAAGCGTCCATGGTGCCGGAGAGGATGTCGCTGAAAATCTTGGCCATCTCGATGGCCTGGCGGTTTTCGATCTGGACGTCCTCCAGAAGCTCCAGATCTTCTTCTGTGAGTCTTAGAAACCTTCCCGACTGGAGCCTGCTCAGGACGATATCGTTGGCCCGCAGGGCGGTATTAAAGTAAACCAGGCTCTTTTCGATGTTTAAAAGCTTGAGCAACTCTTTGTTCCTCATGGAACGGTAAAGCTCGGCTTCGTATTCGTTTATCAATTTGTCGATAAGGCGCAGGTAACGCAGGTAAAGATTGGCGATACAGAAAAAGAAGTGAAAGAGAAAGAGGACCGGATATTCCAAATCGAACTGGCGTACCCGGTTGATCGCCATCAGGAAATCTTCAAAAACCGGATTCTCTTTAAGGCAGACGGTAACGATGGCCTCACCCGTTAGGATAATCCCTACCGGGATGGTTTCGTAGCGGATGTAACCCTCTTCGTGCCTGGGGTCAGGGACCCGCAAAATGATAAGGAGCTGGTCCTCTTCCAGCTCCACCCGCGGGGTCTCTTCTTCATCCAGAGGATACCTTAAAAATTCGGGAAAAATCTGGAGGGTTTCCTGGACGTACTGGAGTTCTTCTTCGGTGGGGTTGGTCAAACACACCCAGCAATGCCGCTCGATTTGCGGGGCCAAGGAAAGAACACCCTTTTCCGTCCGGTAAATGCGCAGCAAGGTATACCTTCTTCGCTAGGCTGATTGTTCAATTTTCAGACCCTGGCCAAAAGTCTTAGAATTTGGTAGTAGCGGTTTACCATGAAAAAACTTTTCCGGCAACGCAGATGCGTTTTGACGTAATCACCATTTTTCCTGAATATTTTGAAAGCCCTCTCCGGGTCGGGGCCTTGAAAAAGGCCCGGGAACGGGGGCTTATCGAGATCAACCTGATCAATCTCCGGGATTTTGCCCTGGACAAACACCGCATGGTGGATGACCGCCCCTTCGGCGGCGGTGAGGGTATGGTCTTTAAGCCAGAACCTCTTTACCGGGCCATTTCGTCTCTGCGCCAGCAAGGGGCCCCTTACGTGGTCTACCTTTCCCCCCAGGGCCGACTCCTCAACCAGGAAATAGTCAGAGAACTCTATGAAAAAGGCCACCTGGTCCTCATCTGCGGCCGCTACGAGGGTATAGACGAACGGATCAGGGAGCATTTTATTGACGATGAGATCTCGATTGGTGATTACGTCGTCTTTGGAGGGGAGGTGGCGGCCCTGGTGGTTATCGAGGCGGTGGCCCGTTTGGTCCCCGGCGTGGTGGGCAAACGGGATTCCGTGGAGAAGGAGTCTTTCAGCCAGGGGCTGCTCAAGTATCCCCAGTATACCCGGCCGCGTGACTTTATGGGTTACAAGGTACCGGAAATCCTCCTCTCCGGGGACCACGCGGCCATCGCCAAGTGGCGCCGAAAAAAGTCCCTGGAAGTCACTTTAAAGAGGCGGCCGGATCTACTCAAAAAGGCCAGGTTGAGTGAAGAGGACTTAGAATTTTTGCGCCAGTTGGGCTGGCGGGAAGATGAGTAAATTTTCCTTTTACGTAGCCCTGATCCATTACCCCGTCCTCAACAAAGAAGGGCGCATTATTGCCTCCTCCACCACCAATCTTGACCTTCACGATATCGCCCGGGCCTGTCGGACTTACGGGGTCAAACGCTACTACGTGGTCCAACCTTTAAGAACGCAACGAAAACTCATCACCGAGCTTCTCGAATATTGGCAAAAAGGCGCAGGCAGGGTATATAATCCGGATCGTCAGGAAGCACTTAAAATTTTAAGGGTGGTTCCGGCCTTGGCGGTAGCCCTTAGAGAGATTGAAGAAGAAACCACCAGCCCGGTTTTGATAGGTACCGACGCGCGGCCTGAGTACGCCACCCTTACCTATGGCGAGGCCCGGAAGAGATTGGAAGGCGGCGGCAGTTATCTGCTTCTCCTGGGTACCGCTTGGGGGTTGGCCCCTAAGCTTTTAGCCAATTGCGATTTTGTCCTGGAACCTATTAAAGGATGTGCCGGAGACGGTTATAATCATCTTTCGGTACGCTCAGCCGCGGCTATTATTTTAGACCGGCTGCTAGGAGAACCATGGTGGAAAAGCTTGAAGGAGGAAGAAGATGTTTCCCGTGATCAGAGAGATAGAAAATGAATATTTACGCAAAGATCTGCCGGATTTCCGCCCGGGAGACACCGTAAAGGTTTATTTCCGGATTGTCGAAGGAGAAGATAAGGAGAGGACGCAGGTTTTCCAGGGAGTAGTCATCAGGAAACGCGGTTCAGGCACCGGGGCCACTTTTACCGTACGCAAGATCTCTTTCGGCATCGGGGTGGAGCGGACTTTCCCGCTGCATTCTCCAAGGCTTGAAAAGATCGAAGTGGTCAAGAGGGGGAAAGTACGGCGGGCCAGGCTTTACTACCTCCGTGGCCGGACCGGTAAAGCGGCCCGTATCAAGGAGCGGCTCTAGCCTTGTTTAAGGTAAACGAACGCTGGGTCAAAGAAAAACAGTTTTTGCGGGCTTACCGCTACGTGGCCGGGGTGGATGAAGTGGGCCGGGGGGCACTGGCCGGGCCGGTGGTGGCGGCGGCGGTGATTCTCCCGGCTGATTTCGATCACCCGGAACTGGCGGATTCCAAATGCCTTAGCGCCGAAAAAAGGGAGGAACTCTTCCAGATTATCACCCAGGAAGCCGTCGCCTGGGCGGTAGCCCGTATTGAAAACGAAATCATAGACGAGATCGGTATTTTAAAGGCCAGCTTGCGCGCCATGGCCCAGGCCTTAGAGGCCCTGGAACCCAAACCCCAGTTGGCCCTGGTTGACGGCCGTTTCACCACCCCCTGGGCAGGCCTGCAGAAAGCCATCATTGACGGAGACGCCCTCTGCCGCTCCATCGCCGCCGCCTCCATCGTGGCCAAGGTGACCAGAGACCATATCATGACCGAGGCGGCCACAGTCTTTCCCCAATACGCCTTCGATAAACATAAAGGTTACGCCACCAAACAACACCTTGAAGCCCTGAAAACCTATGGCCCTTGTCCCATCCATCGTCGCTCTTTTAGGCCGGTTTCAGAATACGAAAGACCCGAAGAAATTAGGCCGCCTAGCCGAAGACCTTTCCGCCTGGTATTTTCGCCTTAAGGGTTACCGCCTCCTGGCCCGCAACTGGCGTACCCGCTGGGGCGAAATCGACCTCGTGGTGGGCAAAGGTAACACCCTGGTCTTCGTAGAGGTAAAAGCCAGGAAGAATCTGAGCAGGGGAAGCCCTGAAGAGGCCCTCACCCCTCATAAAAAGAAAAAACTTATCAAACTGGCCCAGGCCTTTCTGGCCACCCAAAAGACCGAGGCCTCCCATTTCCGTTTTGATCTCGTGGCGGTTG
>DROK01000082.1 GCA_011321895.1 Thermodesulfatator atlanticus | reverse complement strand
GGCCAAGGTGGGCCCGTGGAAGAGTTCCAGAATATAGACCGGGCCCTTCCTGACCACCGGGCAAACCTCAGGATGCCTGAAGGTGGCATAAGCCCGGGCCACCAGACGGCGCCAATCACTTACCGGGATATCATCGGCAAACAGCCTGAAGACTTCAACGGCCAGTTCCGGGTAGGAGAGGCTCGCCCAGCTCTCTAAGCTCTCCCGGGGGATAACCGGGATCCTTTCCGGCAAAATAAGTCCCCCGTCTTCAGCCAGCCCCATGAGGACGGTCTCTTTGAAAGAGATAGGCGCTATTTTTCCCCTGGTGCTTATATATTTCATTTTGCCTCCTTTAAGAATTGCTTTTATCTTAACAAGTGTAGCTAATCCTGCATGTATAAATCTTTGAGGAGGTCACGGAAATGATTGACGGCCTGCTGGTTAACCTGATTCCCCAGGAGCTCCTGGCGGTTTTGGCCTGCCCCAAGTGTAAGGGCGATCTGGTATTGGAGGAAAAGTTCTCCGGGCTGGTGTGTCAGAAATGCGCCCTCCTTTACGAAATAAGGGACGGCATCCCTATCATGCTGCCTGAAGAGGCCAAACCCCTGGCTGAGGTTTTTCAAAAAGATGAGTCATCCTCAAAGGCCTAAACCGGCCCAGCTCTTTTTTAGCGTTTTTGCGGGCCGCGAAGACTTCATCGAAGAGGCAATTAAGGCCCTGGAAACCTGCCTTGGGCCCTGCGATTTTCAAAGCCCGCTTCTTCCCTTTGACCAGACCAATTATTACGAACCCGAATTTGGCCCGGACTTAAAACGGAAATTCGTCTTTTTCAAAGACCTCATCCCTCAGGCAAAAATTGTCCCTGTCAAACACCTGGCCTATAAGATTGAAAGACGCTTAAGCCACGCCGGCAAAAGGCTGGTAAACATCGACCCGGGGTATCTCCTTTTGGAACGGCTCGTACTGGTGACTTTCAAGAATTTTTCCCATCGGATTTATCTAGGCGACGGGGTTTACGCCGAGGTCACCCTCCTTTACCAAAAGGGGGCTTTCAGGCCCCTTCCCTGGACCTATCCCGACTACGCCAGCCCGGAGGCCTTGGCCATCTTTCTTAAAGCCAGAGAACGCTACCGGGAAAAACTTAAAAATGTTACGTGATTCTTTCGGACGCCACATAACCTATCTTCGGGTTTCGGTCACAGACCGCTGCAACCTGCGCTGTTTTTATTGCAGTGCCAAAGATACCTTTTCCTGGCTGCCCCCGGAAGAAATTCTTTCCTACGAAGAATTTTTAAAGATTATCCGGGTGGCCCTTGACCTGGGCGTAGAAAAGATCCGTTTAACCGGCGGAGAACCCCTGGTCCGCAAAGGTCTGGTGGCTTTTGTAAGTGAGGTGGCGCGGCTGCCAGGGCTGCGGGACCTTTCCCTTACCACCAACGGGGTCCTTTTGGCTGAGACCGCCGCCGAACTCAAAAAGGCCGGGCTCAAACGGGTCAACATAAGTCTGGACACCTTAAGGCCGGAGAGATACGCCACTTTGTGCGGCAAACCCTACCTCCATCGTGTCCTTCAAGGTATCGAAGCGGCGTTAAAAGCAGGGCTTTCCCCGGTCAAGATCAATACGGTGGTCTTAAAAGGATACAATGACGACGAAATAGAGGCCCTGGCCCTCCTGAGCCTGGAAATGCCGGTAGAGGTCCGCTTTATCGAATTTATGCCCGTGGGAGAAGGGGCTCCCTGGGAAGATAAGGCGTTCCTGCCGGCGGCGGAAATCAAAAGGCGTTTGGAGGCCTTAGGCGAGCTCAAACCTGTTTCCTCCTACGGTGGCGGACCAGCCAAAACCTACGTCCTGCCCAAGGCCAGGGGAAAAATAGGGCTCATTACCGCCATGAGCGAACATTTCTGTCACCGGTGTAACCGCTTAAGGATAACCCCGGAAGGCAAGCTGAGGCCCTGTCTCTTTTCCGACCAGGAAATCGACCTCAAACCCATCGTCCGCCAGGCCGGGGAAGAAGAGCTCAAAAGGGCCTTTTCCCAGGCCCTGGCTATTAAACCCTCCTCCCGCCTGGTCAACCACCAGCCCAAGCGTCTCATGCGGCGCATCGGTGGTTGAACCGAAAGATAGTCGGCTTAACTTGGAACAAAAAGCAATTTCTCTCTTGTCAAAAGGAGATTATTCCGATAATCGGTGGTAGCTATCAAGGGAGGTGAGTGTATGCGCATACCAGAGGACCGGCTTTATTCCGAAAATCATCTTTGGGTGAAGAAAAAGAGGGGCAATTCCGTCCTCATCGGCCTGACGGACCTGGGCCAATTGAAACTGGGAGAAATTATTGATATCGAGCTTCCGGACGAAGGCGACGAACTGATCAAAGACGAAGTATTCGGCAGCGTGGAGTCTGCCCAGGGGGTCTTTGACCTGGTAGCCCCGGTCTCAGGCGAGGTGATAGAAATCAACGAAGACCTGCTTGACGCCCCGGACATTATCAATGACGACCCGTATGACGAAGGCTGGATTGTCAAGGTGAGACTCTCTGACCCGGAGGAGCTAGAAGAACTCCTGACCGCGGACGAATACGAAGAAGTGGCCTCAAGCGAAGAAATACCCCTTGAGGAAGAAGAATTCGAATTCGAAGAAGAGGAATAAAAATGCGGGTCTTTATGTTTCCCGGGCAGGGCTCACAATACGTAGGGATGGGCCAAAGCGTTTTCGCCGTCTCTGAAGCGGCCCGCAGGGTATTTGAGGTCGCCGAAGAGATCACGGGCCTCCCCGTCAGGAAATTGTGTTTTGAAGGACCCCTTGAAGAATTGACCCGCACCCTCTATCTCCAGCCTGCGCTCACCGCCGTCAACCTGGCTGTCTTTTCAGCCTTACAAGAAAAGGGGTTTGAGCCAGAGATCGTCTGTGGCCACAGCCTGGGGGAATACAGTGCCCTTTTCGCCGCCGGGATTATCAGTCTGGAAGACACCTTCCGCCTGGTACTTAAACGCGGGGAACTTATGGAAGAGGCGGCCCAAAAATACCCCGGGGCCATGTACGCCGTCATCGGCCTTGACCGGGCCAAGCTAGAAGAAATCGTCGCCCAGGCGCAGGTAAAAGGCCTGGTAGCCCTGGCCAACCACAATACCCCGGAACAGCTGGTGATCACCGGCGAAACGGAGGCCACGGCCCATGCGGCGGAACTGGCCAAAAAAGCCGGGGCCAAAAGGGTGGTCAAACTAAAAGTAAGCGGAGGCTACCACAGCCCTTTAATGAAAGAAGCTGCCCAAGCATTTAAAACCTTCTTAAAAGACATCCCCTTTTCAGCCCCTAAAAAGCATTTCTTCTCCAACGTCTCCGCGGAAAAAGAAGAAGACCCGGAACGCATCAAAGAATTGATGGGGCAGCAAATAGAGAGCCCGGTACGCTGGGTGGAAGAAATCCAAAATATTTACGCCTTTGGCGGGCGGGAATTCGTGGAAGTGGGCCCGAGAAACGTGCTGACCGGGCTGGTCAAAAAGATCCTTCCGGGAAAGGTCCGCCTCATCACTATTGAGGACCCTAAAACTCTAGAAAGTCAAGTTTTTTAGGTCCTCTTCCGAAAAATTACAAGTATGGAAGACAAAAGCTGGCCCTCTAAAGAAATGTGGTCCTATCTGCCGGAGTATATCTTCTTACTGGCTCCAGACCTCCGTATTCTTTGGCACAACCATACCCTAACTTTGCCTGAGGAAACCGCCTATTGTTACGAGATAATCCACGGGCGCCAGGACCCCCCTGCCGGTTGTCCCGCGGTACGGGCCCTTGAAGAAGAACGCCCGGTCAAAGCCTTCATGAGGGCCGAAGGCCTAGATAAAGACTTTTACGTAAGCGTGGTCCCCATAAAAAAAGAGGATGAAGTGGTAGCCCTTTGGCATCTCGCGGTAGAAATACCCCGGGACTCTTCCCTGGAAAAGGACCTCCTTTACCACACCTACGAGATTATAGGCCAGCTGGCCGCCGGGCTGAGTCACGATATCAAAAACATGCTCACCGCTGCCCTGGGAGAACTGCAAATCCTTTCCCTCCTGGCCAGGGACAAACCACAGCTTCAGAGACGCTACCAGAAGCTTACAGAAATCCTGAACAAGATCTCCTTCTTCGCCCAGAAACTCTGTGGCCTGGGAAACACCAGGAAAGAAAAAGAGCTTTTGAACTTGAGCCAGGTACTCAAAGACCTTTTGCCCATCATAAGGGCCTTATGCCCTGCCCACGTAAAATTAAAACTTGAGATCGAGCCCGCCATCGGCATGATCCAATTTAACCGGGCCATGGTCGAACAAATTGTCCTGAACATCTTTTTAAACGCCTTACAGGCGGTCCAAGGAAAAGGAAAAATTTCCATAAAGACCCGTCAAGAAGAAGGTTTTGTAGTCTTAACCGTTGAAGACGACGGAGTGGGCATCCAAAGCGAAGTGATAAAGAAAATTTTTGACCCTTACTTTACCACTAAAGAAGAGGGCTCCGGTTTGGGCTTGAGCATGGTCAAACGCTTTGTCGAAGAGGCTGGAGGCAAAATAAAGGTCTCTTCCCAAGAAGGGGTGGGTAGCCGCTTTGAAGTGTGGTTCCCTACGGTGAAATGACCGCCAAAAATTCCTTTACCGCCTTAAAAAAGAGCGCTTCAAAGCTTCCTCCCAAAGAGCGGCGGCCAAAAACGTAGTTGATCTCGTTTAAAAAAAGCCCCTTATCGGAAACCAGGAAATCCACCGCCGCCAGATTAAGCCCGGTCTTTTGCGCCAGCGCTTCTGCCAGAGCAAGGGCCCTTTCCTCCAAAACTTTATCCGGACAGGGAACCAGACGCCCCTCCTGGGCCAGGTTTCCTTTAAAACCCTTCTTTTCCCGCCAAAAAACCAGCCTTTCCCGTCCGATGAGCACCACCCGTGCGTCGTAACGCCCCGGTAAATATTCCTGAATCAAAAAACCAAAGCGCCCTTCCCTCTCCCGGGCCTTGAGGTAGGCAGACGCCGTCTCCCATGTCTCCTTCCCGGTCACCAAAAAGACCCCTTGCCCTTCGTGTTCATCAAGGGTTTTCACCACGAAAGGAAATTCCGGTAAGGCCAGGGGCAAAGCCCCGGGATGTGCGCCAAAGGCAGCCAGTTTGGGGACGAAGATCGTTTTAGGGTGGGGCAGGTCAAGCAGCCTGAACAATAACACCTGGCCGTGTTTTCCGGGAAAATCAAAACGGACCCGGTATTCCGGAAAGGTTTTAAGCCCCCTGGCCAGGGCCAGACGGTAAAGGACCTCGGGAAACACCTGGGGAAAGATCACCCCTTTAACCTGGGCCAAACAGGCAAAGAGCCTTTCGTCCACCGCGGAAAAGGCCCAGACATTAAAATGTCCCTTCACTAAGGGATGAAAGGAAAGGACTTTTTCCCGCGTCTCAGTGCTTATATTTAGTTCGGCAACCAAAAATCTTCTCCGGGGGTTCAGCTTATGGAAGCGGTAATTCTCGCCGCAGGTTGGGGCACGCGCTTAAAACCCCTTACCGAAAACTTCCCCAAACCCCTGCTCAGGGTGGCTGGCCGCGAACTCCTCTACCGCCACCTCCGCCTCCTTAGCGAAAGAGGCGTCAGTAAATTCTGGATTATTATAAACCCAAAGCACCGTCAACATTACCAAGAATTTCGCGCCAGACACCCGGAATTTGACCTGGAATTTATCGAAAATCCCTACCCCGAAAGGGGAAACGGCTATTCCTTTTATCTGGCAAAAGACCACGTCAAGGGCCCCCTTATTCTCACCATGGGGGACCACGTTTACGAAAAAGACTTCGTCATCCGGGCCGTCTCTTTAAGGGGTTTGATCGTTGACCGTGAGGGCCGTTTTATCAGCCCGGAAGAGGCCACCAAAGCCCTGTGCCTCAACGGCCACATCAAGGCCCTGGGCAAAGATTTAAAGCAGTTTACCGGCTTTGATACCGGTTTTTTTGTCCTCCATGAGCCGCAGGAGGCCTTCAGCGCTGCCGAAAGGTTGCTCCAAAGAAAAAAAGAAATCAGCCTCTCTGAAGTCATGGTCGAGGCCCGGATCCCCTGTGCGGAGCTTTCCGGCTACCTGTGGATGGACGTAGACACACCGGCTGATCTCAAAAGGGCCACCAGGCTCCTGGTAAAGCACGGGGTCAAAGGGGGCGGAGACGGGCTGATCTCAAGGTATCTGAACCGCAAGGTCTCCACCTGGGTTTCCGCCCGGGTAATAAACTTCTTAAGCCCTAACCAGGCCACCTTACTTACCACCCTTTTGGGCCTTTTGGCAGCAGCCACCTTGGCCTTTTCCCCAAAAGGGGCGGCCCTCCTCTACCAGCTCAGCTCCATGCTGGACGGTATGGACGGCGAAATCGCCCGGGCCAGTTTACGCACCACCAGCTTCGGCGGCTGGCTTGATTCCGTCCTGGACCGCCTGGTGGATTTTGCTTTTCTGGCAGGGCTTTACCTGGTCTGGCAGCCGGCCTTTCCCTGGCAGCAACTGGTGGCCTTGTGTGCCTTCTTCGGCGCCATCATGGTAAGCTATACCGCCGAAAGATACTACGGGGCCTTTCAGCACCCCCTCTACCAGGACTTTCCCCTGTTACGCTATATCCCGGGCAAGAGGGACGAGCGGGTCTTCCTCATTATGCTCGGGGTTTTGGCTGGCAAAATCTGGGAAACCTTTCTGGTCCTGGCCCTTATAACCAATTTAAGGGTGTTTTTGACCTTGACCCTGGTGTGTGCCAAAAACCTGGGACAGCATCCGGCCTAAAAGTCAAACCAGACGGCGGCCCAGCCTTCTTCCACCAGGGTTTTGCGCAGCTGGGCCCCGGCAAAGAGGGCCGCCACCTCGTTTACCTGCCCTTTAGTAAAGCCAGAAAGGATCATCGCCCCCTTTGGTTTGAGCACCCCGGCCAAAGAAGGCCCCAGCGTTAGAATGGTACCGATGGTAAGGTTGGCCAGAAGGAGGTCGAAGAAATTCGGCCTGGCGCAGGAAAGGGTCCCTTTGACCACTAAAATACGGTCCTGATAGGCGTTTCGGACCACGTTTTTCCGGGCCTCCCAAACGGCCCGCTCGTCGATATCCGCCGCCAGGATCCGGCTCGCCCCCAATTTGGCCGCACAAAGGGCCAGCACACCGCTTCCCGTTCCCAAATCAAAGACGACGCTCGCGGGCTGCCGGGCGTAAAGCTCCTCTAAAAGGAGGACCGACAACTTGGTGGTGGGGTGAAACCCGCTGCCAAAGGAAAAATCGGTTTCCAGGACAATTTCATCGGCAAGGGGCTTTATTCCTTCCCCAGGGCAGACGAGCCTTAGGCGCCCGTATTTCAAACGATAACCGGAAGTGGGGCCTGGGGTGGGGTAAAGCCCGGTTTCCAGAACGTCTACGTTCGGCGCGTAGTCCATTATGGCCCGCAGGATCTCGTTTATATCTTCCGGAGAGAAGACGAGCAGCACCTTGTCGTCTTCCCGCCGCACCGAGACCAGGGCCGGGTGCGCAAAATTTTTTTCGTCAAAACCGGAGGCCGCTAATTTGACGTGGAGATACTGAACCGGGCCGCTTCTAAATTCCATGGTCAAAAGTTCTTTTTACTGTCGAGCAACAAGGTCACCGGGCCGTCGTTTACCAGGAAGACCTCCATCCTGGCCCGAAATTTACCCAAAGCCACCGAAAGACCGTTTTGGCGCAGCTCTTCCGCCAGGGCCAGATAGAGCCTTTCCGCCATCTCAGGCGGGGCCGCCTTGTCAAAAGAAGGACGATGCCCTTTCCGACAATCCCCGTAAAGGGTGAAATTGGAGACCAGGAGGACGGCCCCACCGGTATCCTTAAGGGAAAGATTCAGCTTCCCCTTCTCGTCTTCAAAAACGCGCAAATGAGCAATCTTGCGGGCCAGATAGGCTACGTCTTCCTGGCCGTCTTCCTTGCTGACACCCAAAAGCACCAATAACCCCTTCCCTATCCGGGCCACTTCTTCCCCTGCCACCACCACTTTGGCCTCTTTGACCCGCTGAATGACAGCCCTCATCGCGGCCTTATCTTACTTTAAAAAAGGCCTTTGTCAGGGGGTAAAAATGAAAAAAATCCGGGTGGGTACCTGCGGCCAGGTGGTCTCCTGGGCCAAATTCTTCCTGCTCTTTGACGCCCTTGAAATAAACAGCACCTTTTACCGTTTCCCCACGGACCGGCAGGTCAAGAATTGGCAAAAACACCTCTTATCCGCCAAGGAAAAGGGGGCCTTCATCTCTTTAAAGGCCCACCAGCTCTTCACCCACCCCCTGCGCTCTCCCACCTGGAAGCGTTCGGAATTTGGCCCTGAGGAGCGGGGGCAGCTAAAGGGGCTGGTGGGGTGTCTGAAATGGAACCCTTTTACCGAAAAACAGTTAAAGACCACGGCGGAACTGGCAAGGAGCCTGGGAGCAGATTTTATCCTCTTCCAGCTCCCTGCCGCCTGCCACAACGAAAGAGAACAGGTCCTCCCCTTCTTCAAAGAAGCCTTAAAAAGGCTTCCGACCAGGCTTGGGTTAGAGATCAGGTGGGAAGATTTGCCCCTTCTTGAGGAGGCCTCTCGCCTCGGGGTGGTCCCGGTCTTCGACCCCTTTCTTGAAGAAAATTTAAGGGAGTCCTTCTTTCCAAGCCTTCCTTTTCTCTACCTGAGACTGCACGGCCAAAAAGACGCGCGGGGAAGGCTAAATTACAAATACCGGTACACGGATGAAGAACTCCTGAAACTTAAGGAAATGCTTTTTGAAGCCCGGGCTGGGGAAATCGTCGTCCTCTTCAACAACGTCTATATGAAGGAGGACGCCTTAAGGTTTAAAGAGCTGATTTCCAAATAAAAAATGGAGCGGGAGACGGGACTTGAACCCGCGACATCCACCTTGGCAAGGTGGCGCTCTACCAACTGAGCTACTCCCGCTCGCAGATAATTAAATAACGAGCTCGTTTGGGTCTGTCAAGGATTAGAGCTCGGCCAGCTTCAACAAACGCTCGTACTCTGCGTCGACCCGGCGCTGGATCTCCTCGATGATCTCCGGGGTCAAATGGCGGAAACGCCGCTGCGCCTTAAGATATTCTTCCACCGGCTTGGGCTTGGTGATTTTCCGCGTGATGTAATATTTGCCCTCGATCACTTCGTAAAGGGGGAAGATCTTGGTATCCACCGCCAGGCGGGCCAGTTTGATCGAGTCCTCCCCTTTGGTCCCCCAGCCGGTAGGACACGGCGCGTAAATATGGACGTAAGCCGGCCCTTTTACCAGGGCCGCCTTCTTGACCTTGTTCATCAAGTCGAGGAAAAAGGCCGGGCTCGCCGTGGCCACGTAGGGAATACCGTGGGCCACCGCGATCTGAGGCACGTTTTTCTTCCAGGTCATCTGCCCGATGGAACGCGCCCCCGGGGGGCTGGTGGTGGTCATGGCGCCAAAGGGCGTACAGCTTGAACGTTGTACCCCGGTATTCATGTAGGCCTCGTTATCAAGGCAGATATAGACAAAATCGTGCCCACGCTCCAGGGCTCCAGAAAGGGCCTGAAGACCGATATCGGCGGTACCACCGTCTCCTGCCACCGCCACCACGTCCACGTGCCGGTTCTTGGGGAAACGGCCGTGACGTTTGAGCACTTTGAGGGCCGCCTCCACCCCTGAAGCCACCGCCGCCGCGTTTTCAAAGGCGATGTGGATCCAGGGCACCCGCCAGGAAGTATGCGGAAAGGGTGAGGTGACGATTTCCATACAACCCGTGGCGTTACAGACGATCACGTCGGTACCCAAGGCCTTCATGGCCATCCGCAGGGCCAAAATCTCCCCGCAACCCTGACACGCCCGGTGTCCCGGAGCTAACGGCTCTTCTTTTGGTAAATTTTTGACGGAAAAACCCTTGAATTTTGTGAGTTCTGGTATCATGACTCCCGCACCCCTATCGTTTCGTAAGCTTCTTTAGGCCGCTTCTTCATGTAGAAAGCAGCCCGGTCAGCCATTTCTTCAAAATCTTCCACCGTTATGTCTCGACCACCCAGACCGGCGATAAAATTCACTACCCGCGGACGCCGCGCCGCGTTATAAAGGGCCGCCCGCACTTCCGTACCCAGCGGACCACCTACACCACCAGGAGTCAGCGCCCGGTCTATCACGCCAAGGACCTTAAGCCCAGCCACTGCCTTACGAAATTCCTGGATAGGGAAAGGCCGCCAGAGCCGGAACCGGATCAGCCCCACCTTCTTGCCCTGCTCCCGCATCTTGTCCACCGCCGTCATCGCCGTCTCCGCCAGACTCCCGTTAATCAAAAGGGCGATCTCGGCGTCTTCCAGGCGGTAAGTCTCAACCGGATGATACTCCCGGCCGAACCGGTTGGCCCAGTCTTTCCACACCCGCAAAATAACCTTGCGGCTATTTTTGAAGGCTTCGTCCTGGGCCTTCTTGGCCTCAAAATAGATTTCAGGCACCCCTACCGGACCCATGGTCAAGGGCTTGCGCGGATCAAGCTTGTATTTGGGCCTGAACGGCGGCAAGAAGGCGTCTACCTCTTCCTGCTCCGGCAGAATTACCGGTTCAATCACGTGGGAGAGGGTGAACCCGTCAATATTTACGATGGTGGGGAACATCACGTTGCGGTCTTCGGCGATCCGAAAGGCCTGGATCACCAGATCCACCGCCTCCTGGCCGTTTTCCGCCCAGAGCTGGATCCAGCCGATGTCCCGCTGAGCCATGATGTCACTGTGGTCGTTCCAGATACTGATGGGAGCGGAAAGGGCCCGGTTGGCCACCACCATTACCACCGGAAGCCTCAAAGCCGGGGCGATAAAGAGGATCTCGTGCATCAGGGCCAGCCCCTGTGATGAGGTGGAGGTAAAGGTACGGGCCCCGGTGGCCACTGCCCCCAGCGAGGCACTGATGGCCGAATGTTCCGATTCCACGGTAATGTACTCGGCGTCCAGTTCCCCGTTGGCCACCAGTTCGCTCAAATGTTCGACGATATGGGTTTGCGGGGTGATGGGATAGGCCGCGATAACCTCTGCCCGGGCCAGTTTGACTGCGTCTGCAATGGCTATGGATACTTCTTTGGCCACTTTCTTACCCATGTTTAGACCTCCTCTATGACCATTTCGATGGCGTTTTTCGGGCAGACCGCGGCACAAATCCCGCAACCCTTACAGTAAAAAAGGTTAACCAGGTAATAGCCCTCTTCGTCCTGCTGGTCGTAACACATATCCGGGCACATGATATAACAAGTCCCGCACTTAACGCACTTTTCCCGGTCTAGGACCGGACGAAGGGAGCGCCAGTTACCCGTCTTAAACTCGGCACTATTGCCAGGTTCCATAATATAGAGCCCAAAAGGTACTTCCTTCCAGGGCATCATCCCTTGGTCTTTACCCATCGCTTACTCCTTAGGTGTAAAGTTTGGTCTCTTCAAGAGCCCGGGCCATGGCGGCCTTGTTCTTCTCAGCCAGACGGCCAAAACGGTGCTCCAGGGCCTCTTCCAGATACTTGCGGTCCACCAGACCGGTTGCCTTGAGAAAGGCCCCCAGCATGGTGGTGTTGGTGATGGGCAACCCCAAAACCTCAAGCGCAATTTTGGTCGCGTCCACCACCGCCATCTTACCCTGATACCCCCCGAGCATTTCCCGGAGGGTCTTTTCGTCCTTATGAGAGTTGAGGATTACCCAGCCGTCTTCTTTCAACCCGTCGGTTACCTTTACGATGGTGGGCAGAGAGGGATCAAGTACCACCACGATGTCAGGGTGATAAACCTTTTCCCGCAACCGGATCCTTTCGTCACTCACTCGCACAAAGGCCATTACCGGTGCGCCCCGCCGTTCCGGCCCGAAGCTAGGAAAGGCCTGCGCGTATTTGTCCTGATTGATAGCCGAAATAGCAATCAATTCCGCAGAGGTAACGGCACCCTGACCACCCCGGCCATGGAGTCTGATCTCGATCATCTGACCTCTCCTTGAAAATTTCTAGTTGGCTTTTCCGTTAACATACCTTTTTAGTAGGTGTCAACTCGCGCCTTCCGCAAAAATTATGGTTTTTAAGCAAAATACCGATCTAAAAAAGGACAAAACCCGGCAGGAGGTCTTTTTG
>DROK01000081.1 GCA_011321895.1 Thermodesulfatator atlanticus | reverse complement strand
GAGCGTTCTGTTCGTGAATGGCCGCCTTTACCCCCCGTAACCTGGCGGCCAGGAGGGAAGGCAAAGAGGCGTAGCCCCCTACCCCGAAGACCAGCTGGGGCTCAAAGGTGCGCAAGATCATGAGGGCCTTCCACGTGGCCCACAAAAGCTTTGCCAGGGCCCTGGCCTTTCCCCAAAAATTACGCCCCGCCACCCCTTCGGTCGGCAAGAACTTTACGGGGTAAGGCCCCCTGGCCAGGGCCATCCTTTCTATCTGGCGACCACTGCCCAAAAGAAGCACTTCCCCTCCCCTGGCCCGTACGGCTTCCGCCAGGGCCAGGGCGGGAAATAGATGTCCTCCGGTACCTCCGCCGGCGATAATCATCCTCATCAGTGGTAAGTTATGAGCTGGGTCCGGTTATCTTCCCCCAGAAATTGCGGGGCGTAACCCAGGACCAGCTCGCGGAAAACGTCTCCCCGCTCCTGGTAATTTTCAAATTGGTCAAAACTGGCCGCCGCAGGGGAAAGGAGCACCGTATCCCCCACCCTGGCCTCTGAAATGGCCACCGCCACCGCCTCCTCGAGGTTTTCCACTATTTTGGTCTCCACTATTCCTCCTAAATCTTCCGCCATGAGGTAGCGGGATTCCCCCATCAGAATGAGCAACCGCACCTTCTCCTTGACCAGGGAGAGCAGGGGGCGGTAGGAACCCCCTTTGTGCTGCCCTCCCATGATAAGCACGATGGGGGCTGAGAGGCCTTCAAGGGCCTTTACCGTGGCGTCCACGTTGGTGGCCTTGGAGTCGTTGACGAAATACACCCCCCCGAAACTCCCTATAAATTCCAGCCGGTGGGGAAAACCCACGAAGGCCCGTACCGCCTCCTGCACCCCTTCCCTGGTGGCCCCGGCCAGACGGGCCGCCAGGGCTGCCACCGCAAAGTTTAAGCGGTTGTGTTCCCCAAGGGGTTTGAAACCGACAAAAGAATAGAATTCCCTTTCTTCCTCCCACTGGAGGAAAAAGCCACCCGGGGTCAGCCGGGCCCCGATCTTCGTCTCATGGCCGAAGAAAAAGACCTTCCCGTGGGGGAACGGCAGGGGGGTGGGCAGTTTTTCGGGCAGAATGACGAAATCATCGGCCTTTTGATTTTCGTAAATCCGGGCCTTGGCCAGCGCGTATTCCTCAAAATCCCGGTAACGCTCCAGGTGGTCCGGAGTGATGTTTAAGATGACCGCCACTTTGGGGCGGAAGGTCTCAATGGTCTCAAGCTGAAAACTGGAGACCTCAAGGACCACCACCTCCGCCTTCTCCCCGGTCAGCAAAAATTCAGAAAGGGGGGTCCCGTAATTGCCGCCCACAAAGACCCGTTGCCCCGAAAGGCGCAAGATATCCGTAACCATGGCGGTGGTAGTGGTCTTGCCGTTGGTGCCGGTAATAGCGATCACCTTTTTGGTGGGGGTTAGAAAGCGAAAGGCCAGCTCCAATTCACCCCAAACCGGGATCCCCTTGGCAAGCGCCGGGGCGTATTGCTGGCGGGGCACCCCGGGGCTCACCACCACCAGGTCTGCCTGGGTCAAGGTCTCTGGACGGTGCCCACCGGTTTCAAAGACCACCCCCTGTTCCTCAAAATTCCTGAGGAGGGAGGCGGATAACTTTTCCCGCGGCCTGGCCTCCGAGACCACCACCCGGGCCCCCAACACCAAAAGGAGCCTCAGGGCGGCCTGACCAGATCGGCCAAAACCCATGACTACCACTTTGCGGCCTCTAAGTTTGCCTTCTAGCATGACACCCTACCTGAGTTTTAATGTGCTAACGGCTATCAAACCCAAAAAGGAGGCAATAATCCAAAACCGTACGATTATTTTGGGCTCAGGCCAGCCCTTCTTTTCAAAATGATGGTGAAGCGGGGCCATGAGAAAGATCCTTCGCCCTCCGGTGAGCTTGAAGAAGGCCACCTGAAGCATTACCGAGACGGCCTCAGCCACAAACACACCCCCCGCCAGGACCAGAAGGAGTTCTTGTTTTGAAATGACCGCCAGCGCCCCCAGGGAGGCCCCCAAAGAAAGGGAACCCACGTCTCCCATAAAAATCTCCGCCGGGTAAGCATTATACCAGAGGAAACCCAGGCCTGCTCCCACCAAAGCGCCGCAAAAGACGCTGAGCTCCCCGGCCCCGGGCACGTAGGGCAGATGCAGGTAGGCCGCCAGTTTGGCGTGCCCGGCCAGATAGACAAAGAGCATGTAAACCAAAGCCACCACCACGAAGGGACCGATAGCGAGCCCGTCCAGGCCGTCGGTCAGGTTAACGGCGTTTGAGGAACCCACGATCACCAGCACCGTAAAGGGGAAATAAAGGAGGCCCAAATCAGGGCGGAAATTCTTGAAAAAGGGGACCGCCAAACGGGTATCGAAGGTGCCGTACTTGAGGGCCAGATAAAGAAACAGGGCAGCGACAAGGCCCTGAAGGAGGAGCTTTTGTTTACCCGTAAGACCGAGGTTCTTTTTCCTGGTTACCTTGCGCCAGTCATCGAGAAAACCGATGAAACCAAAGACCACCAAGACGCCCAGACACAGCCACAGGTAAAGATTTTTGAGGTTTCCCCAGAGGAGCACCGTGACCACTACCGCCCCGATGATCACCAGCCCCCCCAT
>DROK01000080.1 GCA_011321895.1 Thermodesulfatator atlanticus | reverse complement strand
GACCAGGGCCACGATGGGGCCGGAGGACATATAGGTGGTAAGTTCGTCATAAAAAGGCTTGTCTTTGTGGACGATATAAAATTCCTCGGCCTGCTTTTTGGTTAAATGAAGCATCTTCATGGCCACGATCTTGAGCCCACCCTTTTCAAAAAAACTTAACACTTCGCCGATGATATCGCGTTTTACGCCGTCAGGTTTGATCATGGAAAGGGTCCTTTCAACCGCCATAAAATCCTCCTCGTTTTTTGTTTTTGGCGAGGCTTAGCGCAGCTTAAGAAACTCGTCAACTGGTGTTGCGTGCAAAGACATCAGGTCTGCCCTAAAGCCCTTTGGCCCAAACAGATTATCCGCACCCGGCCAGATCAAGTTCTCCCGTGAGTATGGAAGGGCTTCCCAGGTTGCCATAAAAAGTAAGGTCTTCACCCAGGGCTTCTATGTTTTGGAAGAGAGAAAAGATATTTCCCGAAAGGGCCATCTGGGCAACGGGAGTGGTATTTCCGTTTTGATGTAAGATCCCTCCCACGCCCAGGGAAAAATCTCCGGAAACCGGGTCAGCGGTGTGCATCCCAAGAACTTCTATTACTTCAAAGACTTTGGGAGGCGAAAGGAGCTCTTTGGGAGTGCTTTTGCCAGGAGCCAGATAAAAATTGGTAAGCCCCACAGAAGGAGGGTTCTTAAAGTTGGCGCGTCTGGCGTTTCCCGTTGATCCCTGACCGGCCTTTTGTCCCCAATAGCGGTCGAAGAGAAAGCCCTGAAGGACTCCTTCCAGTACCAGCGAGGTTTCTCTCTGAGCCACTCCTTCGTCGTCAAACGGGCGGGTTCCCAGGGCTCCTACCAGGAGACCGTCGTCAAAGATATTAACCAGGGGGGAGAAGACCTTCTGGTTGATTTTTCCCGCCAGCATCGATTTGCCCTTAAGCACATTGTCCCCGCAAAGGGCTGCGGAGAGCAGTTCTAAAAAGTCAACCGCGATGTGAGGGGGCAGGAGGACCTGGGTCTTTTGGGAGGGAATGGTTTTGGCCCCCAGGCGGCACGAGGCCCGTTTGGCCGCGGTTTCGGCGATTTCTTCAGGCGATAGATCCTCGGGCTTAAGCGCCGCCTTCCATTCCCAGCCCATCTGGGCCTCTTCCCCTTCTTGCGCGATAACGAGGGCGATAAGGGAGGTGGCCCGGTAGGGCCAGCTTACGTCAAGACCATTTGAATTGGCCAGGTAAAGGGTACCTTCCTGGTCGTGCAGGGCTACTTCCTGGATCCTCTTTACCCTTGGGTCAGTGGCCAGGGCCTTCTCTTCCATGATTTCCAGGGAATTTAAGGCTTCTTCCGGGGGCAGCAGGGGGCGCTTAACCGGTGTCAGGCCAGGATAATCTTCCGGTTCAGGGAAAGAGATATTTTCCTTGGGCATGATAAGGGCCATCTCCAGGGCCTTTTCGGCGGCGGCCAGGATGCTTTCAGGCTCTAAGGCGGCGGTATAAGCAAAACCCAGGGCCCCGTGGTGAAGGAGCCGAAGGGCCAGAGCCTTTTCTTCGTAAGGCTTGAAGGTCTCCAGGGAGCGGTCTTTTTTACCTATTTTTAGCCCTTTTTCGTGAAAAAAATAGATTTCTACGGCGCCAACGCCCCTTTTTTTCTGCCAATCAAAGACCAGATCTTTTAGCGTGCCAAAATCCATAAAACCCTCCCTTCTCGGAATGAGGCCATTATAAAACGGGTTCTTACACGAAAATAGGGTTTGAGAAATTTTCTTCTTTGAGGTAGGCCTTTTTAAAAGTCCTTAAAAGGAGGAGGCCGTGAGCGAAGACCTCAAAAAAATGTACCGGACCATTGTAGGAGACCATTTTCCCCCAGAAATCAAGATATCTTTTGGTGACCAAACCCTTCTTTACCGTAAGCGGACCTGGAAAATAGAAGTTGAGCCCGGGGTCATAGAGGAGCGGGGTCTGCGATACGGAGAAAACCCGGATCAGGAAGCGGCGCT
>DROK01000079.1 GCA_011321895.1 Thermodesulfatator atlanticus | reverse complement strand
TTCGTACAGGCAGAAAGTGTCCCTACCCTGCCCCTTGAAACCTCCAAAGACTTAAAACTTACCCGGGGCTACCAATATGAAGTGATGGCCCAGGCGGAGGCGGTTCTTCTGGCCTCAGGCACGGTAACCCTTGAAGCCGCTATCGTAGGCACTCCCATGGTGGTGGCTTACCGCCTCAACAGGTGGAGTTTCTGGCTAGCGCGCCGGCTGGTAAAGGTGCCCTTCGTGAGCCTGGCCAACCTCGTGGCCGGAGAGGAAGTGGCCCCGGAGTTTTTGCAGGATCAGGCCTGCCCCGAAAACCTGGCCGCAGCCCTCTGGCGCATCCTGAAGGACGAGGAGCAGGCCCGCAAAATAAAGACCAGACTGGCCCGAATACGCCAAAGACTTGGACCACCGGGGGCTGCCTGGCGGGCGGCTGAGCTGGCGGCCCGGTATTTGCGCCGGACCCCCCAGGCCATTGCGGTTACTTAAGCACCATAATCTCTATTTCCTTGGGTTTACGCAAGACGTTTATGGTGACGTCGGTCTGGTGGTTTATGATATCCAGGTCCAGGGTCGCCCCGTTCACCCAGAGGTTGCGCAACTGAACCTTGCGCAGGAAACGAGGCAGGGTGGGCCGACAGAAACAAAGCCCATGCCCCGTGAATTTGAGCCCCAGACAGGCGGCCAGGAGTAAAAAAACCGCCCCCGCGGACCAGGCCTGCGGGTTACAGGCCACGGGATAAGGAGTGGGGCCCTGGTCTGGTCTTCTACTAAAACCGCAAAAAAGTTCAGGCATACGGTGGTAAGGGAAATACACACTGGCGTCACACAGACCCTTTATCAGGCGGTTGAGATAAAACTTAAAATTGTAAAGAGAAAGGCCCCAGGCTATCAAAGCGTTGTCGTGCGGCCAAACGGAGCCGTTATGATAGGAGACCGGGTTATAAAGGATCTCTTTGGAAGAAAGGGTCCTGATCCCCCACCCGGAAAAAGAATCACGGGCAAAGAGATGCTGGGCCACTAAACTGGCCTGCCGTTCGTCAGCTGCCTCGCAAAAAAGGACGTGTCCGGCGTTTGAGGTCCGCACCCTGCAGGGTTGCTTTTCACCGTCTAAGGCGAGCACAAAGGTCCCTAGTTCCTCGTCCCAGAAAGTTTTTCTTAAATTCTCTTTAACGTTGTTGGCTTTTTGCAAAAGAATTTCTGATAAATCTTTTTTCCCCAGAGCATGGGCCAGGAGGGCCGTTTTTAGATAAGCCTGATAAGCGTAGGCCTGGACTTCTACCAGGGCTATGGGAGGTTTGGCCATGGAGCCATCGGCGTGAAAGACGCTGTCGTGAGAATCCTTCCAGCCTTTATTCACCAGACCTTCTTCAGAGGCCTGGTATTCCAGAAAACCGTCCCCATCCAGGTCACCGTATTCTTCCATCCAGCGCCAGGCTGCTTCGATATTGGGCCACAGTTCGCGGATGAGGTTAAGGTCACGGGTCCTTTCGTAATAGGCCCCGGCCAGGATGAGAAAAAGGGGAGTAGCGTCAATGGTGCCGTAATATCGGGCAAAGGGTATCTCTCCGGTGGC
>DROK01000078.1 GCA_011321895.1 Thermodesulfatator atlanticus | reverse complement strand
TTAATTCGGCCAATATAGGCATGATTTTTGGGGTCAAAAACTTGCGGGCCGCCTTTTCCTCGTAAGTGATTTCCGGGACGAAGTAAAAGAGCATCATCTGGGCCATCTCTTTGAGGGTGCGGGCCCTGGGTTTTACGGTCTCCACGGCCTTTAAAAATTTCGGGTCTTGCGGCTCCGGAGGCTCAACTCCCAGGTCTTTTAAGAAAGGTCGCACCATCTCCGCCAAACGTTCAGTAGGTTCCTGGCGGAGGTAATGGGCGTTGAGGGCGAGCAGTTTGTCTGGATCAAAGCGGGCCGGGGATTTGGAAACCCGGGAAAGATCGAATTTCTCGATCATCTCTTCCAGGCTGAAAATTTCCTGATCGCCGTATGACCACCCCAAACGTACCAGGTAATTACGCATGGCCTGGGGGAGATAGCCTTCGTCACGGTACGCCAGGATGGACAAGGCCCCGTGCCGTTTGGAAAGCCTGGTCCCGTCAGGCCCCAAGATCATGGGTACGTGGGCGTACTTGGGAGGGGTGGCCCCCAAGGCTTCAAAAAGGAGGATTTGTTTGGGGGTGTTGGAAAGGTGGTCGTCACCCCGGATGACGTGGGTGATCCCCATGGTCAAGTCGTCTACTACCACCGCGAACTGATAGGTGGGGGTGCCGTCAGGGCGCATGAGCACGAAATCGTCCAGTTCCTGGTGGTCAAAGGCCACCGGCCCCCGGATGAGGTCTTCCACCACGGTGGTCCCTATCTGGGGGCATTTGAATCTCAGGACCCGGCCAGGGCCTGGCCCCAGGCCTTTTTCCCGACAGGTCCCGTCGTATTTGGGTTTGCGTCCCTCAGCCAGGGCCTCTTTTCTCTTTTGTTCCAGGACTTCCGGAGGGCATTCGCAGTAATAGGCCTTGCCTTCCTCTACCAGTTTCTGGGCAAATTGGGCGTAAATTTCGAGCCGCTCCGTTTGGAAATAGGGGCCTTCGTCCCAGAAAAGTTCAAGCCATTCCAGGGCCTCTTTGATGGAGTCCACGTATTCCTGCCGGCTTCTTTCCCGGTCCGTGTCTTCAAAGCGCAGGAGGAAGACGCCCCCGTGGTGTCTGGCAAAAAGCCAGTTAAAAAGGGCGGTACGGGCCCCACCTAAATGGAGGTGCCCTGTCGGGCTTGGCGGAAAACGGGTCTTCACCTTGCTCATGACTTTCCCCTTTCACTTAGGGGGCCTATTTTAACGGATTATGATGCCGGCGTAACCCACTACCTGATAAAAATCTCCTGAGACCTCCCCAGAGGTGGCGTACTTGACCAGTTCCCCCTTTCTGGCACCCAGGGCCCTGGCCGCCACTATGGTGGCTGCGGTGGGGTATACCCCACACATGCTGATCCGCTCCCTTTTTACCACTTCAAGCAACCCCAAATGATCGAGAAGAAGGATCCTTTCGATGGCCAGGGCGTCCTTGGCCTTGGCCACTTCGTGAGGCACGTAGTGACTCATATCGGTGCTGGCTACCAGGAGGGTCGGTTCTTCGGCCTCAGAGACGGCCCGGGCGATGGCTAACCCGATATCTTCCAGGGCTTCCAGGGGGAGAGCAGAAAGGCAGATGGGGACGATGGAGACCCTGGGGTTTAAATACTGGAGAAAGGGGACCTGGACTTCTAGGGAGTGTTCGTAAAGATGGGCTTCGGCGTCGTCTTCCAGCACCTGGCTTAAACTCAGTATACGGGTGGCCAGCTTGCTGGCGATGGGGACCGGGCCGAAGGGCATCTGCCATTCTCCCCGGGTCATAATGGCCGCCGGCGCCCCAAGCCCCGTATGATTGGGGCCCAAAATGACCACCTGGTCGGGGATGATAAGCCGGCTGTAGACCGCCCCGGCTACGTGGCCGGAATACATATATCCTGCGTGGGGACAGACCGCGGCAATCGCTTCCTCTTTGGGGAGTCCGGGGATAAGGTAAGCCTCAATTTCCCTCTGTAAAAGGGAAGGGTCGGCCTCATAGAAACGTCCGGCAACGGCGGGCAAACGTACCATCTTTTCCCTCCTCTTCTTCTCTCTGTCAAAATAAGAGCGGGGCAGTTGCCAGTAAAGGGGCGGTTTGGTAACTTGGAGCCAAAAGGAAAGAGGCTTTCCAATTATGTTTCGTTCCCTCGCCGGGTGGTTTTCTACTGACTTAGCCGTAGACTTGGGGACTGCCAACACCCTGGTCTACGTTAAAGGTAAGGGGATCGTGTTGCGCGAGCCCTCCGTGGTGGCAGTCCGGCTGGACGGTCGTGGCAAGCGGGTGCTGGCCGTAGGGCAGGAAGCCAAACGGATGCTCGGACGCACACCGGGGAATATCCAGGCCATCCGTCCTCTCAAAGACGGGGTGATCGCTGATTTTGAAGTCGCCGAGGCCATGTTGCGATATTTCATCGAAAAAGTGCATAACCGGCGTATTTTCGTGCGCCCGCGGGTGATCGTAAGCGTTCCCTCAGGGATTACCCAGGTGGAAAGGCGCGCGGTAAGGGAGTCTGCGGAATCGGCCGGGGCCCGGGAGGTCTATCTTATTGAAGAACCCATGGCCGCCGCTATCGGGGCAGGGCTACCCATTACGGAACCCACCGCCAACATGGTGGTGGATATTGGCGGAGGTACCACGGAGGTGGCGGTCATCTCCCTGGCTGGGATCGTTTACTGTAATTCGGTGCGGGTAGCGGGCGATAAAATGGACGAAGCCATCATGAATTACATCAAGCGCAAATACAATCTCCTCATCGGGGAACACACCGCGGAACAGATAAAGATCGAAATCGGAAACGTCCTCCCGGAAGAGCCCTTTGAAGAAATGGAGATCAAGGGGCGGGATCTCATCACCGGAATCCCCAAAACCATTACCGTGAACGCCGGTGAGATCAAAGAAGCCATCCAGGAACAGGTTGACATTATCGTGGAAGCGATAAAAGACGCTTTGGAACAAACCCCCCCCGAACTGGCTGCAGACATCGTGGACAAGGGTATAGTTTTGACCGGAGGGGGTGCCCTTCTCAAAAACCTTGACCGCCTTATCAAGGAAGAGACCCAGCTTCCGGTAATCGTGGCGGAAGATCCACTGTGTTCGGTGGTGTTAGGTTCTGGTAAGGCCCTTGATAATCTCCATATCCTACGGGAGATAATGCTGCGTTAAATCTGTGCCGTTTAAGACCCCACGCAAGAAAATCTTTTTAAACCTCCTGCTGCTATTTTCAGGGTTAGCCGTGTTGGTCTTGATCTACGCCGGCCTTAAGGGGCCTTCCCGGCTCTCGCTGGGGGAAAGGATCGTCTTGAAGGGGGCGGGGCCGGTTAGCAAAAGTGCCGCTTTAGGCGGGCTTGGGTTGCGTAAATTCTGGCAGAAATATCTTTTCCTCGTCGGGGTGGAAGAAGAAAATGAAAAGTTGCGCCAGAAGGTCTCTTACCTTGAAGCGGAGCTAGCCCGGGCCAAAGAGGCCTTTTATGAAAACCAGCGCTTGCGCAAACTCTTGAGAGTCGCACGGGATCTCCACGGTCAAACCCCGGTGGTGGCCCACGTGGTCGGGAAACCCCTGGGCAGCTGGCAGGGCTTGATCCTGATAGATAAGGGTTTAGACGATAATATCCTTCCCGAAATGCCGGTCCTGGCTTACACGCCCTACGGGCCCGCTGGCGTGGTGGGCCAGGTGGTAGCGGTGGAAAGACGTTACGCCAAAGTCCTTTTGCTTACCGATCCTTCCTTTGCCGTAGACGCCTTGGTACAGAGGTCGCGGGAAAGGGGCCTGCTGAGGGGACAGGGCAAAGAGCTCTGCCTGCTAGATTACGTTTCTGCGGAAGCTGACGTACGCGAAAACGATCTCATCGTTACCTCCGGGCTTGACGGGATCTTTCCCAAAGGGCTCCTTTTGGGGAGGGTGGTCAAGATTTATCCAGGGCGCACCAGGGGCCTTTTCCGCCCCATAGAGGTAAAGCCTGCCGTTGATTTTCAAAAATTAGAAGAAGTTTTGGTGCTTTTGAGAGTGCGTCTTAAATGAAAAAAGACCTGATTTTTGGCCTGTCTTTGTTTGTCATATTCTGGTTTTACCAGTGGCTGTCCTTCCTGGGGCTGCATTTTTCTTTTGACCCCTTTTTCCCCTTTCTTCTGGGAGGGATGTTTTGGCGCCTTCATTTATTATTGTATCTTTTTTTGGTTTTGATTTGCGGTTTGGTAGTGGATGCTTTTTCTTCCCTTGTTCCAGGGGTTACGGTAATAGCCTATTTTGTTTCCCTGTTTATCTTCTATCAATTTGCTAAAAAGCTCGCTTTAAAAGGCTTTTTTCCCGCCCTTATCAGCCTCATTTTCACCATTGTTCTATGTGAAATTTTGAGACTCTGGTTCCTTCCTCTGGTTTTTGAGCTGTCTTTACCGGTTTATAGTTTTTATTTTGTAGGGAAATTTTGTTTGTTTACGCTTTTTTGGGGCTTTTTGTGCTGGTCATTCTGTCAAGTCTCCTTTATGAAAGATGTTTTCCAGATATCAATTAAAGAGAACTAAAGCAGATATTGATGAGCTTTTTGTCCAGCGTCTACGCTGGATAACGGTGTTCCTTTTTTTGGCCTTTTTGGGTTTGTGGTTAAAACTCCTTTTTTTACAGATCATCAAAGGCCCTTATTACCGGGAACTGGCCCGTAAAAGGAGCCTTAAGGTTATCACCCTGGCGGCCCCCCGGGGCAACATTTATGACCGCCGGGGGCTCCTTTTGGCAGGGAATACCCCCTCTTTTTCCCTTTTTGTGGACCCCGGGACGGTAAAGGGGCCGCAGGGAGATAAGGTATTAAAGCGCCTGGCTGAGCTTCTGGGAGAAGAATTCCCCGGGCTTAAGCAACGTTATTTGGTCTTAAGACGCGGTTCCCTGGGGAACCCGGTTCTCCTCAAAGAAGATCTGGACCGGGATTTGGTGGCCAAGATAGCGGCCAGGCGTTTTTTCCTGCCGGGGGTTGAGATCCGGGTCGAGCCCAAAAGGTATTATCCTTTGGGGGAGGCCGGTTTTCATCTCTTAGGTTATGTCTCCCGGATCAATGCTTCCGAACTCAAAAGGCTTGCCTCTTCGGGTTTTGAGGCCAGCGATTTCTTGGGACGGGCTGGCGTCGAGGCCCAGTTTGAGCAATACCTGCGGGGCAAAAAGGGGCGCCGTTTGGTGGAGGTAGACGCCCGGGGCCGGATAAGGAGGGTGGTGGCTGAGGAGGCCCCCCAGATAGGGAAATCGCTGGTGTTGACGGTGGACAGTGTTTTTGAACGCAAACTTTATGCGTTGCTATCGGGGCGTTCCGGGGCCATGGTGCTCCTTGATCCCCGTGACGGAAGGCTGCTCGCCCTGGTAAGTGCTCCCGGGCTTAATCCAGCCCGTTTTTTGGAAGGTTTCTCCCATGAGGAATGGCGAAAAATTAACCGGGATGTAAAACATCCCTTACTCAACAAGGCCCTTCTGCCATATCACCCTGGCTCTACCTTCAAGTTGGTCACGGCCCTGGCAGCCTTGGAAAAGGGGGTTATTACCCCGCAGAAGGTGATCTTTTGCCCCGGTTATTACCGTCTGGGCCGGAGACTTTTCCGGTGTTGGCGTCCGGGAGGCCACGGCAAGGTTTCTCTGGTAGAGGCCATAGAGGTTTCCTGTGACACCTATTTTTACCAGCTTGGGGAGGCGGTAGGCATAGATACCCTCTCCCAGGTGGCCCGGGCTTGCGGTTTTGGCCGTCCCACGGGCCTTGGTATGCCCGGGGAGAAGGCGGGTCTGGTCCCGGATAGGGCCTGGAAACTGAGGGTTTTTAAGGTCCCCTGGCAAAAAGGGGAGACCCTAAACGTTGCTATTGGTCAGGGGGCCCTCACGGTTACCCCGCTACAATTGGCCAAATTTCTGGCCGCCCTGGTCAACGGTGGCCACCTCTTCAAACCCTGGTACGTCCAGCAGATATTGGATGCTTACGGGGAGGTCTGGCGGGAGGAAGGCCCGGTTGAGGAGGGGAAATTACCCGCCACGGCCCAGACCCTGCGGTGGCTAAAAAAGGGCCTGGTGGCGGCGGTAAACGGGGAACACGGCACGGGACGGGCGGCCAGACTCAAAAAAATAACCGTAGGGGGCAAAACCGGTACGGCCCAGGTGGTGGGGATGAAAAAGCGGATCAAGAGCGAAAAATTACCTTATCTCAAGAGAGACCACGCCTGGTTCATGGCCTTTGCCCCGGCGGAAAAACCAGAAATCGTCTTGGTGGTATTCGTAGAACATGGAGGCCACGGCGGCTCGGCCGCCGCCCCCTTGGCCGGTAAGTTTTTACGTTTTTATTTTGAAGGGCAGGGGTCAAGCTCATGAAGTGGCCCAGATGGAGCTGGTCTATCTTGTTGATTACCCTTTTTCTCGTCCTGGCCGGGGCCTTGAACCAGGCAAGTGCTACCATGGGCGGGATGCTGTTTAAAAAACAGCTCCTCTGGTTTGGTTTGGGCGGGGTGGCGCTGGTAGCGCTTGCCCTCTCTGATTACCAAAAAATCCTTTCGGTACGGCTGATTTTTATCGTTTACCTTGTTTTGTTGGTGGTCCTCTCTTTCCTGGCGTGGAAGCACACCCGGTGGTTACATTTGCCCGGAGTGAGTATTCAACCCTCGGAGGTGGCCAAGCTGGTCCTCATCGTTTTGGCCGCATTGGTCTTGCACCGTAACGAGGGAGAACCCCTGGAACTTAAAAGTTTTCTCTATCTTTCTGCCTGGGCTTTTCCCCTGATTCTTCTGGTGGCCGCCACTGATCTGGACCAGGGCGGAATGCTTT
>DROK01000077.1 GCA_011321895.1 Thermodesulfatator atlanticus | reverse complement strand
AGGGCTTTGATGAGTTCCCGAAAACGACCTTTAAGGGACGGATATGTGAGCTTGATTCCGTAAGTTTCTTCGTGTTCCATAAGGATTTCTTCGAAGGTAACGTCAAGCTCTTTTACGGATTTGATCACTCCTGCGCCAAAGGAAATGTAAACTACAGGGTACTTTTCCGACCAATCCCACTTGTTTTCGAGATAAAGTCCTTTAAATAGCTCCCGCCTGCCGAGGAAGGCCTGGCGCAGGGTATCAAGAAAGAGGGATTTGCCAAAGCGCCTGGGGCGGGAGAGGAAGTAGTATTTGCCTTCGTCTACTAGCTTTTTGACAAAAGGGGTTTTGTCGACGTAGTAGTAACCCTCGGTGCGGATGACCTCAAAGCTCTGAATGCCGACGGGGAGTTTGAGCGGCATAAAATTATGCTATCAGATAGAAAGATGATATACAATCAAAGGCCCTATTTGCCATTTTTTTATGATTTGGCCATCCAGTCGGCCAGGCTGTCGTCTCTCACGAAGACGTTTCCCGTAAAGAGGGCCACCAGGGTACCGTCTTCTCGGCGGACTTCCACCTGGTAAAGACCGGTGCGGCGGGTACGGGCCACTTCCCGGGCGGTGGCTATCAGGCGGTCACCCGGGCGGGCCGGGGCCGGGTATGAGATATGAGCAGAAAGGGCTACCGCAACCTGGCCGTGGCTATTGGCCGCCACCGCGAAGGCAAAATCAGCCAGGGCAAAGATCACGCCGCCGTGACAGAGCCTGACGGCATTTAACATCTTTTCCTGCACCGTAAGGCTTACTTCCGCTAACCCGGGGCCTACTTTTTCAAGCTTCAAGTCATATTCTACGGCCAGTTGGTCGTGAATCCTCATGAAGGCCGCGATGGCCTCTGCCCGTGCCTGGGGATCTTCAGGTAGTTTCATGGCTTCCTCCTCTTGTGGGTCAACCTTTCATGGGCTTAAACTAGACGAAAAAAGACGATCTTCAAAGGATGATTACCCTTACCCTGACCCATAAAAGCCTGGTAAAAACGCCCCAAAAAGAAGAAGAGCGCTTAGAAGAAGTAATCTTTGAAAGACCCTACCGGATATATTTGAACGAAGAGCCCATAGGCACCTCCATGGTGCTTCCCACCGGGCTTGAGGAGTTCGGGGTGGGTTATCTTTTTGCCCAGGGCTATTTTGAGGAGCCCGAAGTATTTAAAGAAGTCCGTCTCTGCCACGAAAAAGGGAGCATTTTTGTGTACGCCGACGTAGACCGGGTTGAAGGCAAAGACCTCATCGTAACTTCTGGTTGCGGAGGGACGGGGAAGATCTCTCGCGACTTCCTGGAAAAGGCTTTTAGACCACTGGCCGATTACCAGATATCACTTGCTGAAATAAGAGAATTTATCTTGGCCGTACTCAAGGCCTCCGACCTTGGCCTCAGGACCCATTGCGTACACGCCTGCGGGTTTTGGGAGGGGGGCCGTCTCCGGCTTTTTTACGAAGACGTGGGGCGACACAACGCCGTAGACAAGGTGGTAGGGGCCATTTTGATGGGTAAGGCCAGCCCCCGGGGGGCCATATATACTACCGGGCGCCTGACCTCAGACATGGTGCTTAAATGCGCCCGGGTAGGGATCCCTATCGTGATGTCCCGCACGGCCACTTCTTCCCTCGGCCTTGAAATCGCCCAGAAGGCAGGGCTTACCCTTATCTGTTACGCGCGTCCGGAGCGGATAAATATCTTTACCGCCCCGGAACGCGTCTTGATCCCCTAACTCAAAGGTTTAAAAGCCCCTTTAGGGGCGGCACAGGAAGGACAGGTCCAATCTTCCGGTAGATTCTCAAAGGGGGTGCCGGGTGGAATGTTATTTTTGGGGTCACCTTTTTCCGGGTCGTAAATGTAGCCGCACATCTGGCACTGATATTTTTTCATAAGGACCTCCATAAAATTTGTTATAAAACATCTAAACAAAAAATATCTTTAAGTCAATAATAATTTTTCTTGAGTTTAAGGCCGGGGCGCGCTATCTTAAAGGAGAGTTTTGGGGAGGTGGCGATGGCAGATTTTGTGCACCTTCACTTACACACCGAATGGAGTCTTTTAGACGGGGCTATCCGGCTAAAGGACCTTTTTCCCCTGGCCAAGGAATATGGGTACGAAAGTGTGGCCATCACGGATCACGGGGCCCTTTACGGGCTCATTCATTTTTATGAAATGGCCAGAGATTATGGGATCAAACCCATTCTGGGCTGCGAGGTTTACGTGGCCCCCGGCTCCCGTTTTGACCGCAAGGCCAAAAGCGCCCACGAGGCGGGGTATCATTTAATCCTCCTTTGCGAAAATGAGACGGGCTACCGCAACCTCTTAAAACTCATAACGCTGGCCAATTTCGAAGGGTTCTACTGGAAGCCCAGGGTGGATAAAGAGCTTTTACGGCGCTACGGGGAGGGCTTGATTGCCCTCTCGGCCTGTCTCCACGGTGAGATTCCGGCGGCCATCCTGCGGGGGCAAAGGGATAAGGCCCGGGCCCTGGCGCAAGAATATGCCGCCATTTTCCCGGGGCGTTTTTACCTGGAACTCCAGGAAAATGATCTGCCTGAACAAAAGAGGGTCAACGAGGTCCTGGTGGAGCTGGCTGAAGAACTGAAGCTTCCCCTGGTGGCCACCAATGACTGTCATTATCTGCGTCCCGAAGACGCCCGGGTCCACGATGTGCTCCTCTGTATTCAGACCAACCGGGTGGTGACGGACGAGAACCGCATGCGTTTTTCCACCGACAAGCTCTATTTTGCTTCCCCGGAAGAGATGAAGAGGCGTTTTTCCTGGTGTCCGGAGGCGGTGGAAAATACACTGCGCATCGCTGAGCGTTGTGAGCTGGAGCTTGAACTGGGCAGACACCACTTTCCTCGCTATCCCCTGCCGGAAGGGCAGACTTACGAGGAGGTCTTTGAGGAGAAGGCCCGGGCCGGTTTTGAAAAAAGGCTTGCAGAACTCAAAGAGTGGCCAGGGCTAGCGGCCAGTGAAGAAGAATACCGCAGGCGGCTTGATTACGAATTGGAAGTGATCAAACAGAAGGGCTTTGCCAGTTATTTCCTGGTAGTGGCCGATTTTATCGCCTGGGCCAAGGAAAGGGGAATCCCGGTGGGGCCCGGTCGAGGATCGGCGGCCGGCTCTTTGGTGGCCTACGCCATGGGGATCACTAATCTGGACCCGCTCCGTTACGGGTTGCTTTTTGAGCGATTTTTAAACGTGGAACGGGCAAGCCTCCCGGACATAGACGTTGATTTCTGCATGCGCCGCAGAGAAGAAGTTATCCGCTATGTCCGGGAAAAGTACGGTGGTCGGGATTTCGTGGCCCAGATTGCCACCTTCGGGCAGATGAAGGCCCGGGCGGTGGTGCGGGACGTGGGGCGTGCCCTGGGGATGCCGTATCCTCAGGTGGATAAAATCGCCAAGCTTATTCCGGAAACCCTGGGCATAACCCTCAAAGAAGCCCTGGCCACCGAGCCCCGCCTGCGCGAGCTGGTGGAAAAGGACGAAAAAGTAAGGGAGTTGATGGCCATCGCCATGGCCCTTGAGGGGCTGCCCCGCCATTCCTCTACCCACGCCGCCGGCGTGGTCATCTCCGACGCCCCCATCACCAATTATTGTCCCCTCATGAAGGGTGAAGAAGATGAAATCGTCACCCAGTTTGACATGAAGGCCGTGGAAAAAGTGGGCCTCATCAAGTTCGATTTCTTGGGCCTGAAGACCCTCACCATCATTGACCACGCCGTTCAACTGGTAAAAGAACATTACGGGGTCAGCCTTGACCTGGACCGGCTCCCCCTGGATGACGAAAAGACTTACGAACTTTTGCGGCGGGGGGATACCGACGGCGTGTTCCAGCTGGAATCTGCGGGGATGAAAGAATTGCTCGTGCGCATGAAACCTTCCGAGTTTAACGACCTCATCGCCATCCTGGCGCTTTATCGCCCCGGGCCCCTGGAATCAGGGATGGTGGACCAATACGTCAAGGCCAAACACGGCGAGATCGAGGTCAAATACCTCCTGCCGGAGCTTGAGCCCATCCTCAAAGAAACTTACGGGGTCATAGTTTACCAGGAACAGGTAATGAAGATCGCCCAGGTACTGGCTGGCTATAGCCTGGGTGAAGCTGATATTTTGCGCCGGGCCATGGGGAAAAAGAAGCCGGAGGTGATGGCGGCCCAGAAGGAACGTTTCGTAAAAGGGGCGGTGGCCCGGGGCATTCCTGAGGAAAAGGCGGTGCAAATCTTTGATTTGATGGAAAAATTTGCCGGCTATGGTTTTAACAAGAGTCATTCGGCAGCCTACGCCCTGGTAGCCTACCAGACGGCCTATCTCAAGGCCCATTACCCCCTCTGTTATATGACCGCCCTTCTCTCCTATGAAATGGGGAATACGGATCAGGTAGTGAAATACGTCTCGGTATGTAAACAGATGGGCCTTGAGCTCCTGCCCCCGGACATCAACGAGAGTGAAGTGGGTTTTGCCATCAAGGAGGGCAAGATCCGCTTCGGACTGGCGGCGGTGAAAAACGTAGGGGAGGGAGCCATTGAGGAGATCATTCGGGCCCGGGAAGAGGGTCCCTTTAAGTCCTTTGAGGATTTCTGCCTGAGGGTGGATCTCAAGAAGGTAAACAGACGGGTTATTGAGGCCTTAATAAAAGCCGGGGCCTTTGATTCTTTTGGGCACAGCCGGGCAGCGCTCATGAGTGTGTTGGAAGAAATGCTTGATTGGGCCCAGAGCCGGCGCAAGGCCCTGGACCAGGGGCAAAAATCCATTTTTGACCTGATGGCCAATGCCAGTAACCATGACGCAGGCCCCTTCAAGATCCCCTCTCTTCCCGAATGGGATACTAACCTCAAGTTGAAATACGAGCGGGAGGCCCTGGGGTTTTATTTTAGCGGCCACCCCCTGGAACCATACCGGGAATGGCTAAAGCTTCTCACCCCTTACACCGTGGCCACGGTCAAGGACCTGGCACCTGGCCAGAAGGTGGCCCTGGGGGGTGCGGTGGCTGAAGTTAAAGTGAAAACCACCCGGAGAGGGGAGCGCATGGCCATTGCCAAACTGGAAGACGGCGAAGAAGGTATCGAGGTCCTCATTTTTCCTGAACTTTTCCGCAAGAGTGAAGAACTCCTGGAGGAGAAGGGGCTGGTCTTTGTCACCGGGCGCTTTGAAAAAGACGACCGGGGGCCCAAAATCGTGGCGGAAAAGATAGTCCCCCTCTCTGCCGCCCCGGAGGTGCTGTCGGGCAAGATAGTCCTGGTCCTTGAGGCTGAAGAGATGAATCCTCGTCAGCTTCACGCCCTCCGGGACATCCTTTCTTCTACTTCGGGGAAGTTTCCGGTAGAGATGCTTTTGAAATTTTCCGAAGGGGAGGTATTGGTAGACCTTGATGGGTCTTTTCGCCTGGACCCCAAGCCCGAACTGGCCAACGTGCTGGAAGAGATCTTGGGCTACGTGCCCTTAAAAATCCAGGCCCAATTTTAGGAGTAAACCATGAGCGAAGAATGTTTGGTCACCTGCCAGTGTGAACAAGGGGTTTGCGAGTGTCAGGCCGACGTTTTCGCCAAGGAACGCCAAGAAATCGTGCGTTACCTCATCGAAAATAAGGGCTATCGTCCGGAAGAAATCAAGCTCCTGGTCCCCATAATTGTGGAGATCCCCGGCAAACGGCTTTATACCAAGGCCGACATTGTGGTAGAGCTTGAAGGCCGTCCGGCCCTTTGCCTTCGCTTAAACGAGGGTTCTGTGGTAAGCCGGGAAAGAGGAACCATCGCGGCGGCCCGGTTGCTCAACCCCACCGCTCCTCCCCCGATATGCGTCCAGACCAACGGCCAGGAATATTCCGTGCTTGACACTTATACTAAAAAGACCCTTGGCCAGTCCCTGGCTGATTTGCCAACCCGAGAAGAAATGATAAAAATTTTAAAGGAAAAGAAGCCGCGCCCCCTGTCTGAGAAACAGCTTGAGGCGGAAAAGAAGATCCTCTTCTTTTACGACGGTATCGGGTGACCGGGAAGCATCAAGGTAGAGGATCTACCTACTAACAAATGATGGCCTCTTTCGAACCGGGTTACCTAAAACTTTACCGGGAAGGTCGCTTAAAAGAGCGTGCCGAGCAGCTAAGGCAGCAGCTTGAGGCGTGCAGCCTCTGTCCGCACGAATGCGGGGTCAATCGCTTAAAGGGTGAGAAGGGTTTTTGTCGGGTAGCGGACAAACCCGTGGTTTCTAGCTATGGCCCGCATTTTGGGGAAGAACGGCCGCTGGTGGGGTATGGTGGCTCAGGGACCATCTTCTTTACTTACTGCAATATGGCCTGTGTCTACTGTCAGAACTGGGAGATCAGCCACCTTGGTTCCGGCGAGGAGACCACGATCGAGGAGCTGGCACGCATGATGCTGGCCCTCCAGGCCCGCGGGTGCCATAACATAAATTTCGTTACCCCCACCCACCAGATTGTTTTTATCGTGGAGGCCCTGGTCCTGGCGGCCGAAAAGGGGCTTAAAGTGCCCCTGGTTTATAATTGCGGAGGGTACGAAAAGGTTGAAACCCTTAAGCTTTTGGAAGGCATTATCGATATTTATATGCCTGATTTCAAATACTGGGACGAAAAAATAGCCCTCAAACTCTCCAAGGTGCCCCGTTATCCCCAGGTAGCCCGGGCGGCGCTCAAGGAGATGCACCGCCAGGTGGGTGACCTGGAACTGGACGATGAGTTT
>DROK01000076.1 GCA_011321895.1 Thermodesulfatator atlanticus | reverse complement strand
GATCGTCCGAAAACCATACTTTTCCACCGCCCGGTTAAAGGCCTCGTCAAAACCCTTGCCCTGGGTCCTGATATCCATGAAGAAGAGGTCTATCTCGGCCTCCGGTAGGTGCTCTTTCACTACCGAGGCCTCTTTCATGGCGTACATGCAACAGACCGAAGAGCAATAACCGTTGCCACAGGTGACATCCCGGGAACCCACGCACTGGAGAAAGGCGATACGCTGGGGATGGGTAAAATCAGAGGGCCTTAGCACCTCCCCTTCCGTAGGCCCGGAAGCACAGGTCATCCTTTCCAGCTCAAGGCTGGTAAGGACGTCCGGGTATTTGCCGTAGCCATATTTCTCTAGGACTTCTTCCGGGACGCGGCCAAAACCCAAGGCCAAAACCACCGCCCCCACGTGAAGCTCCCGCTCCTCCGGTTGCTGGTCAAACACGATGGCGTTTGGCCCGCAGACGTTGGCGCAGAGCTGGCAGCTCTCATGCTGAAGCCTCAAGCACTCTTTTTCGTCAAGGTAGTAGACCGTGGGCACGGCCTGAGCGTAATCGATCCGGGCCGCCTTGGTGAAGGTCAGACGCTCGTTATACTCGTCCACCACCTCCTTGGGACAATAGGTCATGCACATCCCGCAGGAGGTACATTTTTGTGGATCCACGTAACGGGGCTTGATTTCAAGCCTGGCCCGGAAATCACCCGCTTTCCCGGAAAGTTCCTTTAGCTCTGCCAGCGTGATGATCTCGATATTGGGAGACCGACCGGCCTCCACCAACTTGGGGGCCAGGATTCAGATACTACAATCGTTAGTGGGAAAGGTCTTATCCAGCTGGGCCATTACGCCCCCGATAGAGGCCTTCTTCTCCACCAGGTAGACGTAATAGCCCAGCGCCGCCAGATCCAGGGCCGCCTGAACCCCCGTAATGCCTCCTCCTAGGACGAGAACCTTACCGCTCTTTTTGTTCGCCATTTAACACCTCTTCCCGAGATTTTGCGCCATTTTAGTAAGTTTGGCCCAAAAACAAAGACCAAATTAGGCCGCCTTCTCTTCTTCCTCCTCTACCTTCAAATACGTGGGGCCAAAACAACCAAGCCCGTGGAAAGGCGAAGTGACCTTGGGGCTTTCGAGAGCCCGGCGCATGGCCATATCAAAGAGGATCCGCGGCTTGGGTTTGTCAATCCCCAGGTTCTTGCGCTTTTCGTTGATTTTATCAATCATCACCGCGGCAAAATCCTTGGCCGAACGGGCCACCAGCCAGTTGGCCCCGAAGATATTCTTGAACTCGTGGAAGAGATAGTCCGTGGCCACCTGACTCTTTTCCGTGGGAAAATCAGGCCCAAAGACCACGCAGGCCCCACTGCCCACGAAGTAATTACCGATGGCTACCGCCTTTTCACTCATCCACTGCGGAGCACAACCGATAGCCGGAAGCTCGTCAATATCCTCCCCAAGCCCTCCGGTGTTGACCATCTCGGTAAGCGCGATCAGGATACGGCTGTTGTCCACACAGGAGCCCATGTGCAGCACCGGCGGGCACCCGACCGCCTCAAGGACTTCTCTCAGGCTCTCACCGGCAAGACTTGCCGCCTCAGGGGAGAGGAGCCCGGCCCGACCAAGGCCCGTGGCCGCACACCCCGTGGCCACTACCAGCACGTTGTTCGCGATGAGCTCCTTGGCCAATTCCACGTGCACTTCGTCAAAGACCCGGAAGTTGTCACAACCAACGATGGCCGCCACCCCGAGGATACGGCCGTTGATGATGTTCTCGTTTAAGGGTTTGTAGGAGGCCCGGAAACGCCCCCCAAGGATATAAAGGATGGTTTCGTGGCTGAAACCCGCCACCACGTCCATCTTGCTCTTGGGGATATACACCCGGCTTTTATCCCGTTTGGGGAAACGGGAAATGGCTTCCCGCAGGATCTTCTTGGCGCTTTCCACCGGGTGGTGATGGTCGAAGGGGATGTGCATGGCCCCTTCGATTTCGGCCTTGTCACTTACCGTGATCACCGCGGTGTGGAAGGCCTGGGCCACCGTGGCCACGTTTTGCATGATACACTGCACGTCTACGATCATGGCCTCAACGGCCCCGGTAGCCAGGGCCATCTCCTGCTGGACAAAACTTCCGGCGATGGGGATCCCCCGGCGCATGAGGACTTCGTTCCCGGTACAGCAGATGCCAGCGAGATTGATCCCTTTGGCCCCCACCTTTTGCGCCTCTTTAATGATCTCCGGATCCTGAGCCGCCATGGCCAGCGCCTCGGCCACTTCGGGCTCGTGGCCGTGCACGGTAACGTTTACCATATCTTCTTTAAGGACCCCCAGGTTAACCGTGGCCCTGATAGGCACCGGAGTCCCAAAGAGAATATCTTGAAGCTCCGTGGCCAGCATGGAACCACCCCAGCCGTCGGCAAGGGCCGTGCGCACCGAGGCCTTCAGGAGGCTGCGGTAGTCCTGATCCACCCCCACGGAAGTACGGTGCAAAAGCTCCACCACCTCCCGGTCCACCCCGCGGGGCACCACGCCAAGCTCCCGCCACTTCGCCTGCCGCTTCTCCGGCGCCCGCTTGATAAAGGCGAGTTCCCCGTGCTGCTGGCCGAACTGTTCAAGGGCCTTGACCGCCACTTCTTTGGCCAGTTCCTTGGTCTCTTTCTTGGGGTCCAGCCCGAAATAATAGGCCACTACCCGGAGCTTGTTCTCGTCTTTGATCTCAAAATCCTCGGCATTGCCGTGGACCGTCTCGTAAAAGACCTCAGCGATACCCCGGCCGTGGTCTGAGTGGGCCGAAGAGCCAGCGGCTACCATCCGGCAGAAGTTCCGGGAAGCCACCGTAGCCGCCGTGGCCCCGCAGACCCCGCGCATCTCCTCCACCCCTTCGATGATCTGACAGGGGCCCATATTGCAGACGTGACAGCAGGTACCCCCTTTACCGAACAGGCAGGGCTTCGTGCCCCGTTTAAAGACCCGCTCCGGCGCCGTGAGTACCTTGCCCTGGATCTGCTCAAGCATTTCCTGGTTGACGGCGCACTGCACCGTGCATGCGGGTTTACGCCCCTTAAACCTGGCCCTGGGATCCATCGCCATGAAAGAGCCTCCTATTTAGAATTTTTCTAAACAAAACACAAAAACGACCTCCTAGCAAGAGCTAACCCACTTCAGAAGGAAGCCCCGCCCACAACTTGGCCGCTTCCACGGTATTTTTCATCAACATGGTGATGGTCATCGGCCCCACCCCTCCGGGAACAGGGGTAATAGCCGCTGCCTTTTCCTTTACCGAATCAAAATCTACGTCCCCACAGAGGATGGCCTTCCCTTCAGGAGTGGTCCCGATCCGGTTGACCCCGACGTCAATCACCACCACCCCTTCTTTGACCATGTCCCCGGTGACCACCTTGGGTTTACCCGCGGCCACGATCAAAATATCTGCCCGTTTGGTGTGAAAGGTCATATCTCTGGTTCCCGTGTGGCAAACCGTAACGGTGGCGTTGCCCACCGGCTTGCGCTTTTGCATAAGGAGGATGGCTACGGGCTTCCCCACGATGTTGCTGCGGCCTATCACCACCACCTCGGCGCCCGAGACTTCCACCCCGGCCCGGGCCAGCATCACGAGGATGCCGTGGGGGGTACAGGGGAGGAAGCAGGGCTCTCCGATCACCATCTTGCCCACGTTTACCGGATGGAACCCGTCTACGTCTTTGCGGGGGTCAATGGCGTGGATGACCTTTCTTTCGTCGATGTGTCTGGGAAGCGGAAGCTGTACCAGAATGCCGTGGATACTGGGGTCCTGGTTGTATTTATCGATCATCTTGAGGAGCTCTTCTTCGGAGACGTCTTCGGGTAAATTCTCCTGGACGGAATGGAAACCAAGATCATGGGCGGTACGCTGCTTGGCCGTAACGTAAGAGACCGAGGCCGGATTCTCCCCTACCAAAATGGTAACCAAACCCGGGGTAACACCGTGTTTTTCCTTCAACTCTTTGACTTCTTTTTTGAGTTCTTCCCTTATCTCAGCTGAAATTTCTTTCCCGCTTATAATTTTGGCCGACATCTCTGACCTCCCTCAAAATTTCCTGGCGCCTTGTTAGCAAAAAGTGTACCTTTCAAGAGTTCGGGGCTCGGTCCTCCCTCCCCCTTGTCTTTCCTGGCCTTCAGGCCGTTTAGGGCCTTCCTTTTAGCACAGCTATGGGGCATATCTCCCCACCTTCGGGGAAAATCTCCCAAATAAAAAGGGGGCCTAAGGCCCCCTGTTTTTTTAGAAAAGACCTTTTACCTTGCCGGTCTCTGTATCCACGTCAATCCGGCGGTAGGCCGGATCAGAACCCGTCCCGGGCATAAGGCTTATATCACCGGCCACAGGAACGATGAACCCGGAGCCCCGGTAGATAAGGACGTCACGCACCCTGAGCTGCCAGCCTTTAGGCACCCCTTTAAGGGCCGGGTTATCAGAGAGCGAAAGATGGGTCTTCACCATACAGATGGGCATGCGCCGCAGCTCCTCATCGGCTTCGATAAGTTTTATCTTGGCCTCGGCGTCGGGGAGATAAATGACCCCGTCGGCCCCGTAAACTTCCTTGGCGATCTTTTCGATCCGGCTCTTTACCGGCTCGTCTAAATCATAGAGGAACCGAAACTCACTGGGCTCGTTACAGGCGTCCATCACCGCGTCGGCAAGCTCAAGGGCCCCTTCGCCCCCTTTCAACCAGTGTTCAGAGACCGCGGCCCGCACGCCGTGTTCCTCACAAATCTTCTTCACGAGCTCAATCTCGGCCTTGGTATCGGTGTAGAAGGCGTTGATGCAGACCACCGGGGTAACCCCGCTCTTCTTGACGATATTTACGCAGTGCATCAAATTCTCACAGCCCTTTTCCACCCATTCCAGGTTTTCTTCAAAGTACTCTTTCGGGATGGGCCGCCCGGGGAGAGGAATGGGGGCCCCACCGTGACACTTGAGGGCCCGGATGGTTGCCACCACCACCACACAATCCGGGGTGAGCCCGGAGAGACGGCATTTGATGTTCCAGAATTTTTCGTAGCCGATGTCTGCGGCAAAGCCAGATTCAGTAACGTTGTAATCTGCCAGTTTGAGCCCCACGTAATCGGCAATGATGGAGGACTGGCCGATGGCGATGTTGGCAAACGGACCGGCATGGATGAGGACCGGTTGCCCTTCAATGGTCTGGATCATGTTCGGGTTGATGGCATCCACCATCCACGCGCACATGGCCCCGGCCACCTCGAGGTCCTCGGTGGTGATGGGGTTACCGTACTTATCAAAGGCCACCACGATCTTGCCTATCCGTTCGCGAAAATCTTTGAGATCCCGGGCTACCGCCAAAATGGCCATTACCTCCGAGGCCACCGCGATCCAGAACTTGCTCTCCATGGGGTAACCGTCTTTTTTGCCCCCGAGCCCGATAACGATATGCCGCAGGGCCTGGGCGCAGAAATCCAGCACCCAGCCCATCTCTACCCGCTTGGGGTCAATGTTGAGACGCCTAAGCCCCCGTTTGGCGAGCGTTTCGTCGTCATAATTGGCTTCGTGTTGCATCCGCGCCGTAAGGGCCACCATGGCCAGGTTGTGGGCGTTCATGATGGCGTTGATGTCCCCGGTAAGCCCCAGGGAAAACTTATCTAGGGGAATGATCTGAGCCAGACCACCTCCGGCCGCACTCCCTTTAATATTCATGGTTGGGCCACCAGAGGGCTGCCTCAACGCCCCGATGACCTTTTGCCCCCTCTTGCCCAGCCCTTCGATCAAACCTATGGCTGTGGTGGATTTCCCTTCTCCCAAAGGAGTGGGGGTGATGGCGGTCACGTCGATGTACTTACCGTTGGGGCGGTCTTTTAGCCTTTCGAGAACCTTTTTGTAATCGATTTTGGCTACGTAATGGCCGTAGGGCAGAAGTTCTTCTTTTTCTAAACCCAGTTCCTCTGCCAGTTGATAAACGGTCTTCATGTGCTTTTCGGCTTCCGCAGCGATCTCCCAATCTTTCATTTTGGTGGGATCAAGCTTCATAAGAACCCTCCTTTCCCCTGTTTAAGCTTACTTTTATAGCTTTTTAGACCCCGGCTAGGCAAGAGATTTAATCTCTTGTTTGGGGGTGTTTCGGTTTTTTAAGGGAAAATATTTCCCTTTCTGGCCCATACTTGCAAAAGGTTCCACTCGATCATGAGTTTTCAGCCAGGAAACGTCTGATTTCAGCCACCAAAGGGGCCAGCATCTCCTCTTCCATAGCCGCCGTAAGGGATATCCTCAGACGAGCGGTCCCCGGGGGTACGGTAGGCGGCCGTATGGCCGGCGCAAAATAGCCTAACTCTTCCAAACGCCTGGCAAGCGTAAGGGCCTGTTCCTCTGAGCCCACCACCACCGGAACAATAGGGGTGTCGTCCGGGGCAAGACCAAGTTTGGCACGCAGAAAACGAGAAAGACCTCTTAATTTTTCTCTTTCCCTTTTAAGCTCAGGCAGAAGAGTGAGGGCCCTTTTGGTTACAGCCAGCACCAAGGGCGGGAGGGCGGTGGTAAAGATGAAGGGCCGGGCCTTATTTATGAGGTAGTCTTTGAGGGTCTGGCTGGTGACCACGAAGGCCCCGTAGCTTCCAAGCGCCTTCCCGAAGGTACCAAGCAAGAGGTCCACCTCCCCGAGCCTTCCCTCTTCCTCGCTCAGACCAAGGCCCTTTTCCCCGAAGACCCCCAGGGCGTGGGCCTCATCCAGCAGGAAAAAGGCCTCATAGCGCTCTTTAAGTTCACAGAGGGGGGCAAGCTGGGCCTTGTCGCCGTCCATACTGAAAACGGACTCAGAGATGATAAGGGCCCTCCGGTAGCGGAACCGGTGCTTTTTGAGCAGCTCTTCCAGGGCCTCG
>DROK01000075.1 GCA_011321895.1 Thermodesulfatator atlanticus | reverse complement strand
TTACCTACCATTATTTTCTGCTTTTATTTCAGGAATGGAAAAATTTTTCTCTTGGTGAGAAATTTTTTTCAATTATGTCAGCCAAGGTTTGGGGTGTGGTGAAAAAATTTTCCTTGGTTTTGAAAGGCTTAAGTTAGAGGGATCGTGGAGGAAGGGAGGATTGGTTAGCCATTGGTGGAGATGGGGGGATTCGAACCCCCGACCTCCACGTTGCGAACGTGGCGCTCTCCCAACTGAGCTACATCCCCACCCTTTGAAAAGGGTAATTTAAGGGGCTTTTCGTGTCAACCAGACTATGGCTGCTGGGCTTCGGCCTTTTTGGCGTTTAATTTGGCGGCCAACCGGGAGATTTTTCGGGCGGCGGTGCGGTGATGAAGGGTGCCCTTGGAAACCGCCCGCTGAATCATACTCTGGGCACGGCGAAAAGCCGCTTCGGCTTCTTCAAGGGTGCCGCTTTGAAGGGTGGCCAGAAACTTTTTGACCTCGGTCTTCACCCTGGTCTTGATCGCTTTGTTGCGCAGACGCCGTTTGAGACTCTGTCTCAGGGCCTTGGCCGCAGATCTGTGTTGAGGCAAGATGATCCCTCCTTCGCAGGTTTTGCAGCGCGTTATATAATGCGTTTCAAAAGGGGTGTCAATGTCTCCAAACTTGGAAGTAAGGGTCGGTACTTCGGGGTGGAATTATCCTCACTGGCGGGGTGTCTTTTATCCTCCGGGGCTTCCGACCACCAGATGGCTCGGTTTTTACGCGGAATATTTCGATACCGTGGAGGTAAACGCCACTTTTTACGGGACACCCAAAGAAACTACTTTCAAGAAATGGTATGAACAGACCCCGCCTGGTTTCCTCTTTGCCTTGAAGGCCAGCCGCTTCATCACCCACGTCAAACGTTTGCGCCAGGTAGAGGAACCTTTGAAGAGGTTTTATCAGGTCATCTCCCCTTTGCGGGAAAAGATCGGCCCCCTCCTCTTCCAGCTTCCCCCGTCTCTTAAATACGACCGGCAGCTGGTGGCCGATTTTTTGGCTTTGCTCGATAAAAAATACCTTACCGCCATAGAAATCAGGCACCAAAGCTTTCACAATGACGAATTTCTTGCCCTCTTGGCCGAGCACAACGTAGCCCTCTGCCTTTCAGACACCGCCGGGCGTTACCCCTCGCTCCTAGAAGAGGTCACCGCGTCCTTTGTTTATATAAGGCTGCATGGCTCACGGACCCTTTACCGTTCCTGCTACACGGAGGAAGAACTTAGAAGCTGGGCGGAGAAGATAAAAAGCTTCAGGCGGCCGACCTACGTCTATTTTGATAACGACTCCCTGGGGTGGGCGGTGCCCAACGCCTTGCGCCTTAAAGAGCTCCTGGGGCAGGAGGCCAAACCCCTTCCGGAAGAGGCCTGGGCCATTTTAAAAGCCCGCCCCATGGATTAGGCTTTAAAACATGAGATTAAAAGAAGTGGCCCAGACCATCGCCGGGCTTCTGCCTCGTCCCGTAACCTTTATGGAGGTGTGCGGGACACACACGGTAAACATCTTTCGTTTTGGCTTAAGAAGCCTTTTTCCCGCCGAGCTCAAGCTTGTCTCGGGCCCGGGCTGTCCCGTCTGTGTTACCCCTCCGGAAGAGATCGATTTTTTGTTGGCCCTGGCCCGGGAACCCGGGGTAATCATCGCTACTTTCGGTGACCTGGTGCGGGTGCCGGGGTCGAAAGGTTCCCTTAAAGAGGCCCGGGCAGAAGGGGCCCAGGTGAAGATCGTCTATTCTCCCCTTGAGGCGGTGGAGCTGGCCAAGGCCCGGCCCCGGGCCAAGGTGGTCTTTGCCGCGGTGGGTTTTGAGACCACGGCCCCGGCGGTGGCGGTGGCGGTGCTTGAGGCCTACCGGGCCGGGTTGGAAAATCTATTTTTCGCGGTGAGTCACCGGACCATGCCGCAGGCCCTGCGGGCCCTTTTGGCCTCGGGAAGGGTTGAGCTTGACGGCTTTTTACTCCCGGGGCACGTGGCCACCATCACCGGGGCCTCCTATTTTGAGTTCATAGCCACGGAGTTTGAGCTGCCGGCGGTGGTCGCGGGTTTTACCGCCCCGCAGATCATGAAAGGGCTTTATCTTCTGGCGCGCCAGGTGGCGGACGGGCGCCGGGAGGTGGAAATCGCCTATACCGAGGCCGTGACCTGGGAGGGCAACGTGACCGGTCAGCAACTGATGCGCAAGGTGTTTACACCCTGTGACGCGCATTGGCGTGGTCTGGGTCTTATCCCCCAAAGTGGTCTCAAATTGAAGGAAAAGTACGCCGCCCTTGACGCTCGCAGGGCCTTTCCTTTAGAACTTCCCCCGGCCAGAGAGCCCTCCGGGTGTCGATGTGGAGACATCCTCTGCGGCCGGGCTACCCCTAAGGACTGCCCCCTTTTTGGCAAGGCCTGCACGCCGGAACACCCCAAAGGCCCCTGTATGGTCTCAAGCGAAGGGACCTGTGCGGCCTGGTATGCCTTTGGTTCCTAACGGAAAAGGCCCGCCTGGCGGCGGGCCTGGCGGGAGGTTTGCTTATTTTTCTATCTTGACGGGGATCTGTTTGCCACGGGCTTCTGCCTTTTTGGGCAGCGTGATCTTAAGGACTCCGTTCTTGTAGGTAGCCTCGACCTTTTCCGGGTCCACTTCAGCGGGCAGCTGAATGGACCTTACGAAACTTCCATAACTGCGTTCAATGCGGTAGAAGTTTTCGCCCTTTTCTTCTCTTTCCTGTTTCTTTTCCCCGCGGATGGTAAGGGTATTGCCGCTGATGGTTATTTCTAAGTCTTTAGGGTCGATCCCGGGCACGTCGGCCCGCACGATAACCGCCTCTTTGGTCTCAGATACGTCAAGGGCAGGTACCCATTCTGTCTCAAAGGGTTCAGGCAAAGTCTCCCGCCCGAAAAACTCGTTCCACAACCGGTCCATCTCCCGTTTTAAGTCCCGTAACGGACGCCAAGGTACGAGCTCAGCCACTTCTTTCACCCCCTTTTATCTGGCTTCGTAAGAAACGTTAAGTCCGCTTCGGGGAAGGTCAAGGAAGGTTTATTTTTGGCGTCGGGGGTCTGTTACCTCCTGAATGGCCTCGCCAAGGAGGTTGAAGGCCAGCACCGTGATCAGGATAGCCAGCCCCGGGAAGACCGAAAGCCACCACGCCACCTCAAGGGTCTCTTTTCCTTCGGTAAGCATATTGCCCCAGGAAGGGATAGGGGGCTGCACCCCGAGGCCCAGGAAGGAAAGGGCTGATTCGATGAGGATGGCGTTACCTATCCCCAGGGTGGCGGAGACCAGGATAGGGGGGAGGGCGTTGGGCAGGATGTGGCTGAAGATGATGCGGAACGTGCCTGCGCCCAGGGCCTTCTCTGCCAGGACGAAGTCTCTTTCTTTGAGACTTAAGAATTCGGCCCGCACCAGCCTGGCC
>DROK01000074.1 GCA_011321895.1 Thermodesulfatator atlanticus | reverse complement strand
CGGCCTTCTGATGGTTCCCCGGTCAAAAGCGTGGCCTTTATTCAGTGTGCGGGCCAGCGTGATCCGGAGCATCTGCCTTACTGTTCCGGGGTGTGCTGTCTGGCCTCCTTAAAGCAGGCCAAACTTTTGCGGGAGGCTGACGACGAGGCCAAGGCCTACATCTTTTATAAAGACATGCGCACTATGGGGATCTATGAAAACTTCTATCAGGCGCTTCAAGACGATCCGGGAGTGTTCTTGACCAAGGCCGAATTCAAGTCCATCTCCCAGGGGGATGACGGAAAGCTGGTGGTGGAAGTGACCCAGACCCTGCTGGGAGAGGATCTTGCGGTTCCGGTAGATTTAGTGGTGCTTGCTACCGGTATGGTGCCCACTACCGCTGATGATCCCGTGGTGCCGCTTGAGTATCGTCAGGGACCGGGCTTTCCGGAGCTTGAGCTCTTTTACGGTTACGCGGATTCCAACTATATCTGTTTCCCTTATGAGACCAGGCGTACCGGGATTTATACCGCTGGCTGCGTGCACCAGCCGATGACCACCGCTCAGGCCATGGAAGACGCGGCGGGGGCGGCGCTCAAGGCGATTCAGTGCCTCAAGGCCATTGAAGCGGGGCATGCGGTCCATCCCCGAACCTGGGATTACGCCTATCCGGAATTCAACTTCAAGCGGTGTACCCAGTGTAAACGTTGTACGGAAGAGTGTCCGTTTGGGGCCCTGGATGACGATCCTAAAGGGACGCCGATGCCCAATCCCACCCGTTGTCGTCGTTGTGGTACCTGTTTTGGGGCCTGTCCGGAACGTGTTATCGGTTTTAAGGACTACAATATCGATATGGTAAGCTCTATGATTAAGGCCTGTGAGATGCCTGAGCCGGATTATGGTCTCTTCAGGGTGGTGGCGTTTATCTGTGAAAATGACGCCTGGCCGGCCCTTGACATGGCGGCCTATCACCGTAAGAGTTTTCCGCTTTCTATTCGTTTTATTCCGGTTCGATGCCTTGGTGCGGTAAACGTGGCCTGGGTGCGGGATGCGATGAGCGGCGGCTGGGACGGAGTGCTCATGCTCGGCTGTAAATACGGAGAAAATTATCAGTGTCACTTTATCAAAGGTAGTGAGCTGGCGAACCGCCGGATGGAAAACGTGGCTGAGACCTTGCAACAGCTGGCCCTTGAATCGGAACGCGTGGTCCTTCACACGGTAGCCATTGACGAGTACGATAAAGTGCCGCAACTCCTGCAGGAATTTCAGGAAACCTTGGAAGGAATTGGCGAAAGCCCCTTCAAAGGCTGGTAAGGAGGGAGAGAATATGCCTACTTATGTCGAACCGGATTTAAAATTTGTAAAAGGTGTAATTGCCTCGGGGGGTGACACCTTAAAGAGGTGTTACCAGTGTGCCACGTGTGCCGTGGTGTGTCCGCTCTCCACGGATGAGGTTCCTTTTCCGCGGAAACAGATGATCCTCGCCCAGTGGGGCATGGCGGACCGCATTGCCAAAGACCCGGCGATTTGGCTGTGTCACCAGTGCAGTGACTGTACGGCCTATTGTCCCCGGGGCGCCCGTCCAGGGGACGTGTTGGCCGCCATAAGGGCCATGGCCATCAGGGAATATGCTGAGCCCAAATTTTTGTGGTCCCTTTATAACAATTTAGGGGGGCTGATAGTCCTTTTTGGTCTGGCTATTTCGGTCATCGTGGCGGCCATTTTGATCGCCAATAAAGGGATCCCGGAGCTTGAGAGCCCGGTACGCTTCTCTCACGGTCTCTTCCATGGGTTTTTGCCCGTGGCTTACGTGGACGCCATCTTTCTTCCCTTGGTGGGTTTCGTGGCCCTGATCTCTATCCGTGGTATCTCCATGATGTGGCGGCAGTTAAACGAGGGTTTTCACGTGCCTGAAGCCTATCGCCCCACCACGGGAGAGATGGTTTCTAACTATATCATCCCGGCGATCAAAGAAATCTTGGCCCACGAACGTTTCAAAAAATGCGGGGTCAACTTTAACCGCTTTACCGGGCACCGGTTTGTACTGTGGGCCTTTATCATCCTCTTTATCGTCACCAATATCGTGTTCATCGGGGCGGATTTCCTGGGGTACCACACCCCCTGGCCCCTCTGGAACCCGGTCAAGATTTTTGCCAACCTCGGGGCCATCATCCTGATTTACGGCTCCATCCTTTTAATCCAGAACCGCAAGGCCCGGGAAGCTGAAGGGGCCATGAAGGGTGCTTTTGCGGACTGGTTCCTCCTTTATCTCATCCTTTTTGTAGGACTTACCGGGTTGGGTGCGGAGATCCTGCGGCTCCTTAACCTCAAGATTGCTTACCCCATGTATATTGCGCACCTAGCCTGCGTGTTTGTCCTCTTCCTCGGGCTTCCTTTCTCCAAGTTCGCCCATTTGCTTTACCGGACCACGGTCATGGTGTACGACCGTTACATCACTGACGTAAGGGCGAAGATGGAAGCTACCGGGGCGCTTACGGCTGAAAAAGCTGAAGAAAGCGAAGAAGTAACAGAAGAAGGCGAGGAGGCAGCCGAAGGGGAAGCTCAGGAAGAGGCGGCAGAGGCTGCGGAAGAGAAGAAGGAAGCGTAGTCTTTACTTGACAGTAAGAACAGGCTTGTTATATTTCCAGACGGCAGGTCGGGTTGATACTTGACCTGCCGTTTTTGTGGAGAGGTTCCCGAGTGGTCAAAGGGGTCGGGCTGTAAACCCGATGGCTCAGCCTTCGGAGGTTCGAATCCTCCCCTCTCCACCAAATTTTTTAGAGATCAGCTTGGGAGCGGGAATAGCTCAATTGGTAGAGCATCAGCCTTCCAAGCTGAGGGTTGCGGGTTCGAGTCCCGTTTCCCGCTCCAAAGACTGAATATTAGGGGCCCACGTAGCTCAGTCGGTAGAGCACTTCCTTGGTAAGGAAGAGGTCACCGGTTCGATTCCGGTCGTGGGCTCCATTTTTCGATTATATTTCAGGTCGTGAGAGGAGGTCGGAGAGATGAGTAAGCCGAAGTTTGAGAGGAAGAAGCCGCACTTAAACATTGGGACGATTGGTCATATTGACCACGGGAAGTCCACGCTGACGAGCGCGATCACGAAGGTATTGTCGACGAAGG
>DROK01000073.1 GCA_011321895.1 Thermodesulfatator atlanticus | reverse complement strand
GAAACGGTAGATACCGCTGGCTGCGGTCAACCTTTTCTTGCTCTTGATTCAGACAATCTACCTCTCATAATTTATAAGTCCTCTTTTGCCCGTCTAATTGGTGGAGAATGGAATATTGAAAGGATAGGATATGAGATAGCTTGGCCTACTTTAGACGTTGATGCTCAGGATGGTATCCATATCGTTTTCTATAATGGGTACAATAATTATCTTTCATACGTCTATCGTAGTCCGATAACTTCTTATACTCTCACCTTAACTCTTACCGGTGACGGTGCGGTGATAAGCGATCCCGCTGGTCTTAATTGCCCCGAGACCTGCTCGGCATCTTTCGTAGAAGGCACTCAGGTCACGCTTACTGCTATGGCTGGTGAAAACTTCGTCTTCACCGGCTGGAAGGGAGATTGCGCCGGATGTGAAGGCACAACCTGTACCATCGTCATGGATGCCGACAAGACCTGCTCGGCGGAGTTTGAGGAGATTCCCAATGAGCCGCCGGTGATAGAGTCTCTTGAAGCTGATCCTACCTCTGGTTTGGCGCCGCTTACCGTGACTTTTACCTGTCAAGCTTATGATTCCGACGGCGAGATCGTGGAATATCAATGGGATCTCGACGGAGATAACGAATTTGAAGAAGTAACAGATAGTAACAGTATTACGCATACTTACGAAACTCCGGGTCTCTATGAGACGCGGTGCAAAGTGTTAGATGATGACGAAGAAGAGGCCATTTCTGAGCCAAAAGTAATAACGGTTCAGGCTCCGCCAGCCCTTTATACCCTGACTATAGCTCCGGTGCCGGAGCATGGAAGCGTGCTGGTGCCTGAAGAGGGTGGCCAGATAAGCTGCGGCTTGGCCGGTGGGGACTGTGCCGAGAGTTATGAAGAGGAAACGGAAGTCACCCTTTATGCTGAGCCTGATGAGGGCTACCAGTTTGCGGGCTGGACGGGAGATTGCGCCGGGTGTGAAGGCACAACCTGCACCATCGTCATGGATGCCGACAAGACCTGCTCGGCAATCTTTGAAGAGGAGATGGCAGGGCCCCTGCCTGACCTGGTGGTGAAGAGGATTTTGACGCCTAGGTATTGGAGGGCGGGAAGGTTTACCATCGTAACGGTACTGATTGAGAACAGAGGCGAAGCGGATGTAACCGTACCTTTTGACGTCCATTTATATCTGAATCCTTTCCTGCCTCTTATTGATTTGGGGACGCGGACCGTGGACGGATTGGCAGCTGGTAAGAGGAAGCTGGTACGCTTCAGGATCCGGGTGCCGGAAGAGGCTTGTTACGATACCATTCACCACACCTTACACGCCGTGGTGGACAGTGGTTGGGTAATTCCTGAGTCTAACGAAGAAAATAACGAGGCCATGAAAAACATCACCATCCGCTCCTGTCCCACAGAATACTAAAGAAAGGGGGGCCACAGCCCCCCTTTCTTAAAACAAATGAAGTTGAAAGGCTTTGTTTTCAACAGGTATGATGAGGATTGTCATTATGGATGCTAGCCGAACGGGCAGGAAGGCCTACTGTTTTCCTGCCTGGAAATTTTTGGTGCTTATGGCTGTTTTAGGAGTAATAGTTGCCGGCTGTTTGGAAGGGGGCGGATCAGAAGGGGAAGAAAGTTCTAAAAAAATCTGGCGCCCATCCCCTGGGACCACTTGGCAATGGCAGTTAACCGGAGAGATAGATACCTCGCTAAAGGCGGAAATGTTTGACGTGGACCTTTTTGAAACTCCACCCGAGGTAATAGAAGAACTGCACCGGCTGGGGAAAGTGGTAATTTGTTACTTTAGTGCCGGCACTTACGAGCCTTGGCGCCCTGATGCGGAAAAGTTCCCGGAAGAAATTCTGGGGGAGCCTCTGGTCGACTGGCCTGATGAAAGATGGCTTGATATTCGACGGCTCGATGTGCTGGGCCCGATAATGGAAGCCCGTTTGGATTTGGCGGTGGAGAAGGGATGCGACGGGGTGGAACCGGATAACGTGGACGCCTATCAGAACGAGAGCGGCTTCCCCCTGACCTATGAAGACCAGCTAAACTATAACTTGTGGCTTGCGGAACAGGCTCACAAACGTGGGCTATCGGTGGGACTCAAGAATGATCTTGATCAGATTCCCGCTTTAGAGCCTTATTTTGACTGGGCACTTAACGAAGAATGTTTCTATTACGGAGAGTGTGAAAAATTACGCCCCTTTATCGAAAAAGGCAAGGCGGTATTTCAGGTGGAATATTATCTCGACCCGGAAGATTTCTGTCCGGAAGCCAACGCCATGGGTTTTTCTTCGATGAAAAAGAGGCCAGAGCTTGACGCCTGGCGTATTGCCTGCTGGGAATTTGAATAATAAAACCCATGACACAAAACACACTCCTTAGCCCCTCTTATTTTCAGAAACGTCGGGTGATTCTTGATTGGGAAGGGGAGACACCCTGTCTTTACTTTACGGAACAGACACCCGAAGAAGCCCTGGAGGAAGTGAGGTTTTTCCTGCAGAGGCCCGTTCGGTTTTGCAAAATCAGCCTGGAAGAGTTTTCGGAAAGATTGGGACGCCTGCTCTCAGAGGAGGCAGGGGTTAGCCTTGCAGAGGAAAGCGGGCAAGGCGAAAGGGAAAGCGCCCTTGATCTCCTCAACCACTATTCTGAAGCCCCGGTGGTTAACCTTATCAATAGGGTGCTTATCCGGGCCTCCCGCGCAGGGGCTTCGGACATCCATTTTGACCCCGGAGAAAGGGAAGCGCTGGTTCGTTTACGTCTGGACGGTGTACTTCACGAATACCGGCGTTTTCCCATGCAGTTATACCCCCAGGTGGTAGCCCGTATAAAGGTCATGGCCAATCTTAACGTAGCGGAAAAGCTCGTTCCCCAAGACGGCCGCATGCGGATAAAAATAGGGGAGCGAGAATTTGATATCCGTGTCTCAGTCCTTCCCACCATTTTTGGTGAACGGGTAGTGCTCAGGCTCCTTGAACAGAGTAACCGGCTGCTTACGCTTGGAGAACTTGGTCTGTCCGAAGAAGATTACCGCAAGCTGGAACGTTTGGCCCGGAAGCCTTACGGCTTGGTGCTGGCCACCGGGCCCACTGGGGCGGGAAAGTCCACTACTCTTTATGCCATGTTACTCCTGGTACGCGAACTCTATCCGCACAAAAACATCATCACCATCGAAGACCCGGTGGAATACCAGGTAAGCGGGATCGGTCAGGTGCAGGTCAACCCCAAGGTAGGGCTTACTTTTGCCGCGGGTCTGCGTTCTATCTTGCGCCAGGATCCAGATGTAATTCTGGTAGGAGAAATCCGGG
>DROK01000072.1 GCA_011321895.1 Thermodesulfatator atlanticus | reverse complement strand
ATTTCTCCTTGACAAGATGAAAGATACTAAAAACAATGCAGAATTCCTGGCGGCCATGAACCGCTAATCTGATTCAGGAGGAAGGTTATGAAAAAGGGCATTCACCCGGAATATTACAAAAAAGCCGTGGTCAGGTGTGCCTGTGGGAACGAATTTATCGTGGGGAGCACGCTTCCCGAAATCAGGGTTGAAGTTTGTTCCAAGTGTCACCCCTTTTACACCGGAGAACAGCGCATCCTTGACACCTCGGGACGGGTAGAAAAATTTATGAAAAAGTACGAAGATTATTACAAAAAACTGGAAAAAGAGCAGGGTAAACAAGGTTAAAGATGGGTTTTGCCGCCCACTATCTCCAGAAATTAGACGCGGTCGAAAAGCGCTTCGAAGAGTTGACGGAAAAGCTGGCTGATCCGGCGGTGGTCAGCGACCGGCAGAAGTATGCCCAGATTGCCCGGGAACACGCGGAGCTTTCTGAAATAGTAGAAACCTACCGGGAATACCGGAAGGTCTTGGAAGAAATTAAAAACAACAAAGAGCTGCTGGAAGATTCTGACGAAGAACTGGTCAAGCTGGCCCGGGAAGAATTAAAGGAGCTTGAGGCCCGCAGGGAAGAACTGGAAAAGAAGCTCATGCTGCTGCTTCTCCCCAAAGACCCCAACGACGAAAAAAATATCATGTTGGAGATCCGGGCGGGAACCGGTGGGGAAGAAGCGGCACTTTTTGCGGCAGACCTTTTCCGGATGTATAGCCGCTACGCGGAGCGTAAGGGCTGGGAGGTAGAAATTTTAGACGTTAACCCCACGGGTCTGGGTGGCTTCAAAGAAATCATCGCCTTGATTAAAGGAAAGGGGGCTTACAGCCGCCTCAAGTACGAAAGTGGGGTCCACCGGGTACAGCGTATCCCCGAGACGGAAAGTGGCGGCCGTATCCATACTTCGGCGGTTACCGTAGCGGTCCTTCCTGAGGCGGACGAGGTGGACGTGGAGATCCGCCCGGAAGAGTTAAAGATCGACACCATGCGGGCAAGCGGGGCCGGTGGGCAACACGTAAACAAGACCGAAAGCGCGGTCCGTATCACCCATATCCCCACCGGAATCGTGGTCTATTGCGCTAACGAACGCTCTCAGCACCAGAACCGGGCCCGGGCGATGCAGATCCTGCGTACCCGGCTCTATGAGCTCAAATTGCGGGAGCAGGAAGAAAAGATTCAGGCGGAACGGCGCAGCCAGGTCGGCAGCGGAGACCGGAGTGAACGTATCCGCACGTATAATTTCCCCCAAAACCGGGTGACGGACCACCGCATCGGGCTTACGCTATATAAGTTGGAGCAGGTCCTGGACGGGGAGCTTGACGACATCATCGACAGCCTCATTACTTATTATCAGACGGAGGCCTTAAAAGAAGAAGAGGTGGAGAGGGCCGCTTAAAGATGCCGCTGGTAGAAGATTACGGTTTCGGGCGCATCGTTATCGACGGGAAGACTTATACCAGTGACGTCAAAATTATCGGGGAAAAGGTCGTTCCCAACTGGTGGCGGAAAGAAGGCCACCACCTCTACCCGGAAGATATTACCGACATTTTGGCTTCGGATTGTGAAGTGCTGGTGGTTGGTACCGGGGCCTACGGGGTGATGAAGGTGGACCCCCGGGTGGAGCAAGCCTGTGCCGAAAAAGGCATCAAACTTGAAAGCTACCGGACGGCGGAGGCCACCAAAAGGTTTAACGAGCTGGTACAACAGGGAGTAAAGGTGGCCGGGGCCTTCCACCTGACCTGTTAGTCCCCTGACTCCTCCTCGTTTAAAGGCCAGAGCAGTTTGGGGCTGGCCCTGAATTTGACCTTGGTTTGGGCCGGGAGCTGAACCAGCTTCCCCCCTGGTAACCGTCTGGTTCTGGGACCTTGGGACACCGTATAAAAAGTGCCAAAGTGCTGAAAGCAGACAGCTTCTCCCCTTTTTAAGGCCTCTTTTATCTCTTCAAAAAAGGCTTTGAACAGTATTTCAGCCTGGCGGTGGCTTATTTTCAGGCGTCTGGCCAGTAAATGGATCAATTCCTGGTTTTTCATGCCGCAAGTTTTAGGCCAAGGGGCAAACTTTCGCCGAAAAGGGAGGAAGCCTCCTGGCGGGCCAGTGGCCGGAGCTCAAAAAAGCCCTTCAAGGCTTCCGGGTTAAGGCCAAGGCTTTGGGCCAGCGTGGCGGCTTCTTTTCGGGTTTCTTCCGAAAGATCCCGCACCCGGTCCCCGGTAAACCGGGCGACGGTAAGGAGGGTTTCTGCCAGCAGCCGTTTTTGTTTTTCTTTGAGGGGTTTTTGTTGCAAGGCGTTCAAAAATTCCCGGACCACGGTTTCGGCCTGAGCCGCAGGGATGACGCAGTTGGCCGGGCCGTAAAGGAGCTCCCTGGCCAAAAGGCGTTTGAAGATGAACAGGGGCAGATAATCTATCTTCTTTTTCACCTCTGGCAGGAAATTTTTGAGCAGTTCGAGTTTGGTTTGCGGGGTCAATTTTTCAAGGTTGGCCAGGCACAGGAGCATTTCTTTTCGTTCCTGCGCCGAGACTTTGCCCTTCTTCCGCCAGAGGGCAGATTTAATCTTGGCCAGGAGTTGTTCCTGCTGCGCCTGGTTCAGGCCTCCAGCTATGCGGCGCCAGAAGATCCACCATTCCACCGCCACCGCACGGTCGCTCTGATGAAATGGCCCCTCGAAATAAAGGCTCCAGAGTTTCCTTATCCGGAAGGGATCAAGAGGCTCTCCGTACCCCGGTCTCATGGTAAAGCCGCTCAGGTTCAACCAGCGCGTTTCGTGGAGCGCGGTTTTGCGGCGGGCCTCTTTCAGCTCGATAAGTTCTTCGGCCAGGGTACGCAGCAGGGCTAGAGGCCAGCGGTCCCTTTCCATCTCAAAAATCTCTTCCAGGCGCCGGGAAAGGCTCACCAGTTCTTCCTTATCCTGGGTGAAGGCCTTTCTGATCAGGGCTTGGGCCTGTGTAATCAGGGCTTCGTCAACTGGCAATTCCTGCTGGGCTTCCTTTTTGATGATAACCCCTTCCGGGACCTCTTCGGAGGCGGTTTCAGCGCGTAGATTAAATTGCAATCGCCAGCGGTGAGGGGTCTCCAGGGAACGACAATAGGTCTCCAACACCCCGACCTCGGAAAGATATACCTCTACTTCTACGGGTATTTCTTTGATCCCGCTCTTGCGCCCAAACTTAAGGACCGTGGTAAGGGGTGGTAAGGGAACGAATTCCTCCTGATTGATGGTCACCAGTTCTCCCAGCTGATCGTCTCTGAGGGAAGAGGTGAAGATAGGAAATTTGACCGGCCGGTTAGTAAGGACCTTAAATTTGCGGGGCAGGACCAGGCGTTCTCCCTCTTTGGTCCCCTTGGGGGCCAGGCAGATGGCTTTAGGCGTAGTGTCTTCCTCTACCCCCAGGTAATAGGCGCGGGGAAGACCTCCCCCAACCCGGATGCCCAGCCCTTCCCGGACCAGCCCGTAATAAGCCGCCCCGATGGCCACGGCCAGATCAAGGGAGACGGTCTCGAGTTCTTTGAAGTCTTTTTTCTGATACCAGCGGGCCAGTTCTTCGAGGATGCGTTGCCGGAAGACCGGTGGCTTAAGGGCGCCGCCGTTGAAGAGGACGGCGTCGATCCTTTTGATCTGGCGCTTGTAAAGAAAACTCCCCAGGTGCTTGGTGATAGCCGGGTCCCGGGCGTAAGGCAGCCCCCATTCACGCATCACTTTGGGCACTGATTCGAGCCGGGCCAAAGAGGCGTTAAAGGCTACCTCCGGGAAAAATTCCTTTTGAACCAGGGAAAGTATTTCGGCCCGTGTAATTTTGGCCACCACCGTATCCGCGATGAGGGCCCGGCCCCGTCCAGGCAGCCTGACGGCGTCTTCTTCCGGGCCGTCAGGGGAAAGCAGCCTTTCTTTGAGTTCCCGGCAGAGAAAGGTCAGGGTCTGGAAACGGGCAAAATCCAGCCGGGCCACCGGCAGTTTCCTTTCCGCCAGACGGGCGATGCTGAGGTCAATGTTATCCCCGCCAAGGAGGATGTGGTCTCCCACGGCGATGCGTTCCAGTTCCAGCCCGGAGGCCCCCCGGCGCACCTCCACTACCGTAAAATCACTGGTCCCTCCTCCGATGTCACAGACCAGGAGATGGTCTCCGGCCTCCAGGATATCGGCCCAATCCTTCTCATGCTCGGAAAGCCAGGCGTAAAGGGCCGCCACGGGTTCTTCCAGGAGGATCACCTCAAGCCCCGCCAACTGAGCCGCTTTGAGGGTCAATTCCCGGGCCACTTCGTCAAAGGAGGCCGGAACCGTAAGGATTATCAGCTGGTTTTCCAGCCTGGCTGCAGGGTCCTCCTTGGCCATTTCATAATTCCAGGCCTCTTTCAGGTGCAATAGGTAGCGGGCTGAGGCCTCCACCGGTGAGACCTTGTCCACGTCTTCCCCCGCTCCCCAGGGCAAGATCTTGGCCTCCCGGTCTACCCCTCCGTGGCAGAGCCAGCTTTTGGCAGAAGAGACCAGTCTGGCTGGCAGCAGGGCCCCATGGTCCCGGGCGTAGACCCCGACCGCGTAGTTGCGTTCAGGGTCCCAGGGTAGCCCCAGGTCGTCTTCTTCGTAGGGACCGGGAAGATAGAGGAAAGAGGGGAGGGTGGTCCTTTGGCCCAGGCGTCCTGAGCCCACTAACTGGGGGATTTCAAAGGTTTTGATCCTGAGTTCCGGCCCGGTCTCTTGGAGATCAACGTACGCCAGGGCACAGTTGGTGGTGCCTAAATCTATGCCTATTACGAACCGCCTTTTCATCTAACGCTCTTGTTTTCCACTCGTATTT
>DROK01000071.1 GCA_011321895.1 Thermodesulfatator atlanticus | reverse complement strand
GGCGCCTTTACCCTACCAAACTCGGGCGTGAGGTTTACGCCTATCTCAAAAAGAATTTTCCCGAACAGGTGGACGAAGAACTTACGCGCAGGGTAGAAGCCGCAATGGACGAAATAGAAGAAGGAAGACTTGATTACCAGCAGGTCCTCAAAGAGGCTTATGCCATTAGACGGTTTCTGGCAGAGAAAGAAATTCCGGAACATCCTGCCGAGGAGCTGCCTTATTACCAGTCGAAAATTTAGGAATTGGTCTTAGTTTCTCAATTTTTCTGCCATTTCCAGGATGGCCTGGGCGATGACCTTTATTTTTACGCGCCTTTTCTTGGCTTCGTTCTGCAAAAAACGCATGGCCTCCCCTTCTTTCATCCCGTAAGCGTCCATGAGAAACCCTTTAGCCCTTTCTATTATCTTGCGGGTCTCTAATTTTTCACGCAGATTGGCCAGTTCCACTTCCAGATGGTTGATTTGGGCGCCGATATTCAGGGCCACCTCGATGGCGGAAACCAGTTCATTAATGGAAACCGGTTTCATCAGGTAACCGAGGACTTTGGCCTCCCGGGCCCTTTCAAGAAAGACCGGATCAGTGTAAGCGGTCAGGAGAACGATCGGGGTAAAGTGTCTCTGGTTTATGATCCTTGCCGCTTCCAGGCCGTCCATCTCTGGCATGCGGATGTCCATAACGATGAGGTCCGGGGCGTGGATTTCGGCAAGTTCCAGGGCTTCTTTTCCCGTCCTGGCTGGGCCCAATACCTGGTATCCCTCCTGGCTTAAGGCTTCCACCAGGGAAGAACTGAGCCAGTGGTCGTCTTCGGCGATGAGAATACGCGCTCTTTTGTCTTGGTCTTGTTTTCTTTGGGACATGGAAACGCTCGGCAGGTTAAATCTCTTCTTCTTTTAAAGAAATTTTTCCCGAAAATCAATAATTTTGTGCTGCGGGGCGGTTCTCTCCGGGGTGGCTGCGATCCGTGGAAGATGAACTTCTGAAAGCCTTGGAGATGGCGCGCCCGGGAGGACTCGAACCTCCAGCCTTTGGGTTCGAAGCCCAACGCTCTATCCGGTTGAGCTACGGGCGCTGACCCCTATTTTAGGCCCAAAACCTGCCCGGAACAAGGAGCCAGGCGGAAAAAGTTGTGCTAAAGTCTGCCCTTGATGGAGTTCATTGATCTTAAGGCCCAGTACCGGGCTTATCAGGCAGAGCTTGAAGAAGCGGCCCTTAAGGTCCTGCGGAGCGGGCGTTATATCCTGGGCCCGGAGGTGGCGGCGCTGGAAAAGGCCCTGGCAGCCCGCGTAGGGGTCAGGTACGCGGTGGGGGTCTCTTCCGGTACCGACGCGCTGCTGCTCATCCTTACCGCTCTAGGCCTCGGCCCGGGAGACGCCGTTATCGTACCGTGTTTTACTTTTGCGGCCACCGCCGAGGTGGTACGCAGGGTGGGGGCGCAGGTGGTTTTTGCCGACGTGGACGAGAAATTTATGGTCCTCACCCCGGAGACCGTAAAAATAGCCCTCTCCAAGGCCCGGGAACAGGGGTTATCGGTCCGGGCCCTGGTGGCAGTTGGGCTTTTTGGGGCCCCTTCTTTTCTTGATGAGCTTGAGGTTTTGGCTGCCAGCGAGGGGCTCTGGCTTATCGAAGACGCCTGCCAATCTCTGGGAGCCAGCCTTAAAGGCCGGGCGGCGGGTAGTTTCGGCAAGGCGGCAGCGGTGTCCTTTTTTCCGGCCAAACCCCTTGGGGCTTACGGAGACGCCGGTATGGTCTTTACCTCGGAAGAGGGTCTTTTTGAAAAGATAAAGGCCCTCAGGGTACACGGTCAGACGGAACGTTATCTGCACGTCTATCTCGGTTTTAACGCCCGGCTGGATACCCTTCAGGCCGCCCTCCTGCTGGTAAAACTCAAATATTTTGACCAGGAAATCGAAAGGAGGCGGGAAATCGCCAGGCGCTACCGGGAGGGGCTGGCCGGGCTTCCGCTAAGGTTTCAGGCCTTGCCAGCCGGGGCAGAGTCGGTCTACGCCCAGTTTGTCCTCTGCACCAAAGAAAGAGACGCCCTCCGGGATTTTCTGGCGGCCCGGGGGATTCCCACGGCGGTCTATTACCCGCGGCCCTTACACCTCCAGCCGGCCTTTAGTGAGCTGGGTTACAGGGCCGGCTCTTTCCCCGCGGCAGAGAAACTGGCGCAGGAAATATTGGCGCTTCCCATGCATCCCTTTCTCAAACAGGAAGCCCAAGAATTTATTATTCAGACGGTGCGGGCGTTTTATGACGCTGGCTGATATCTCTCAGGAAACCAAAAGGAGGGTTCACCTGGCCCTTCCCTTCGTGATGTTTGGGGATTATCTGGCCGAGGCCCTGGCTGCCGGGCTCAGTCTTGAAGTGGGGCTTGACCATCAGGCCTTGGACCTTTTCACGATGGCGGATTTCAAAGCTGCGGCCGCCAAATTGAAAAAGGCCGGGGTTAAGCTTACGGTACACGCCCCTTTTTGTGACCTTTCACCCGGGGCCTTTGACAGCCTGGTACAAAAGGCAAGTGTCACCCGCCTTAAGCAGGCGCTGGAAGTGGCCTGCTTTTTTGAACCCCAAGTGGTGGTCATCCACTCGGGTTATCACCCCGGCTATCACCGGGAACGCCAGGCCAAATGGCTGGAACTGGCCCGGAGCGGGCTTGAAGAGGTGGTCCGCCTGGCAGATGCGCGGGGGCTCCGTCTGGCGCTGGAAAACGTCTTTGAGCCCGATCCTGCCCTGCTGACGGCAATCGTAGAATATTTTGCAAGCCCGGCCCTGGGTTACTGTTTCGACGCGGGCCACGCTTACGCCTTTGCCCGGAGCTCCTGGCAGCCGTGGCTTGAGGCCTTCCGGGGCCGGCTTT
>DROK01000070.1 GCA_011321895.1 Thermodesulfatator atlanticus | reverse complement strand
TTTTATTTAGTAAGGACATTTTTAGCCGGATTGCTCCTGAGATCCGCTCCCATCTCTATGTTGGCAACCTGGGATTGGATCCTATAATGGTATCGGTATTTTGGCGCCCAATAAAAATAAGAAAGCCCCCCGGGGAGGGGGGCGATATTGGGGAGGGTGCTACTAGAGATAGTAGCCGCTTTCGCCGTGTTCGGTGAGATCAAGCCCTTGGATCTCGGCCTCTCTTTCTGCCCTCAGACCCACCAGGGCGTTTACAATTTTCAGAAGGATGTAGGAGAGTACGAAACAGTAGATCACGGCTGTTCCCGCCCCGACGGCCTGGATCAGAAGCTGTTTGGCGTTGCCAAAAAGGAGACCGTTGGCGCCGCCGGGGTTGACGGCGGTGGAGGCAAAAACTCCGGTAATGAGGGCCCCAAAGATGCCTCCTACTCCGTGGACTCCCACCACGTCCAAGGCGTCATCATAACCCAGCCGGGGTTTTAAAAGCACGGCCAGGTAGCAGATAACCCCCGCTATAAGACCGATGATGATGCTGCTCCACACCGGGACAAAACCTGCCGCCGGAGTAATGGCGACCAAGCCCGCTATCGCCCCGGAGACGGCTCCCAGGGTGGTGGGCTTGCCCTGGAAGACCCATTCCGCCATGGACCAGGACAACGCTGCCAGCCCGGCGGCCAAATGGGTGTTCATGAAGGCCAGCACCGCGATGTTATCGGCAGCCAGGGCCGAGCCAGCGTTAAAACCAAACCAGCCAAACCACAAAAGACCAGCCCCCAGAACCGTCAAGGGGAGATTGTGCGGATGAATGGGCTCTCTTCGCCAGCCAATCCTCGGCCCCAGGACCAGGGCGGCGGCCAGGGCCGACGCCCCACTGGCGATGTGGATGACCGTTCCCCCGGCAAAGTCCAGGGCACCCAAAGCCCCGATCCAGCCACCGCCCCAGACCCAGTGACACAAAGGTAGATACACGAAAGTGAGCCACAGGGCCGTGAAAATGAGATAGGCGGAAAATTTCATGCGTTCAGCAAAGGCCCCGGTGATCAAGGCCGGGGTTATAATGGCAAACATTAATTGAAAGGCACAAAAAAGGAGATGAGGAATATTATCCACCGGACCAGGCCCGAAGCCCACCCCTTTGAGGAATAGGTGGGAAAAATCTCCGATAAGTTGACCGTGATCCGGACCAAAAGCCAGACTGTATCCATAGACAAACCAGATCAAACTGATAAGCCCCAGCGCTATAAAACATTGCATGATGATGGAGAGCACGTTTTTGGCCCGGACCAAGCCCCCGTAAAAGAGGCCGAGCCCCGGGGTCATCAACATCACCAGAGCCGTGGCGACTAACATAAACGCTACGTCCGCGGTATTCATAAAAACCCTCCCGTTAAATTTTTTAAAGTTTTGTAGCAAGCAATAGATATGCCAATTCGGTTAAAACTAGAAAATACAAAGAATGGGAGGGTTCCGGGAGATTGTTCTTGGATAAAATTTTACAAAAAAGAAAAGCTTATGAATAAAGATATGACAAAATTGTAATTATTTCTTGTCCAGACAAAATTCGATGAAAAGTTTTGAGCCATTCAGAGAAAAGGGGAGTACCAGCCTCTGGGATTTGCACAGAATGTCCAGGGTGTGGTTTTCCCCGGTCACGATCACCGGGGTGGAACTCTGAAGGCTGATACCATTTTGTTCAAAACGCCGCCGGAAGGCGCCGCAGATCATGTTGGCCATCTCTCCTGCCGCGTCGCGGGCCTCATCGTTTATATTTTCCGGTCTCTGCCCGAAAAGGGCCTCCACGATGCCAAGAATGCAGTCTTTGTTGAAGGACACCACGAAACTTCCGGTAAAACCTTTGCCCGTAAGCCCCAAGACCGCAGAGACTTCTCCTAGGGCCTCCAATTCCTGACGGATAAAGCTCTTTTCCGGCTCCGGAGCCGCACCGGTAAAGGTCATGAGCACCTCTTTTACCGAATCTACCAGGGCGTCTAGAATCAATGATTTGCTCATCCCTGCCCCCTTTAAAAATTCTTTTCCTTCCTCATCGAACAGGGCCTAAAAAACTTTAAAGATTTACAACTCTTACTAAATGTCTAACTTCAAAGAAAAAGGGCTCAGGGGGGAGATCCATGAAGGAGGCGTTACTTTACGAAAAACTGGCCGACCAGCTGGTGCGGTGCCATCTCTGTAACCACCGCTGCAAGATCCCTCCGGATAAATTTGGAATTTGCCATGTGCGTTATAACCGTGACGGGGTCCTCTATACCCTGGTTTACGGAAAAGTGATTGCCAAACACGTAGATCCCATCGAAAAAAAGCCCCTTTTTCACTTTCTGCCCGGCTCAAGGAGTTTTTCCATAGGGACGGTGGGCTGCAATTTCCAGTGTGATTTTTGCCAGAATTTTGAGATCTCTCAGTATCCTCGTATAGAAGGACGGGTGATCGGGGAAGAGACCAGCCCGGAAGAGGTGGTGGAGGCGGCCCTGGCCACCGGGTGTCAAACCATTTCTTATACTTATAACGAACCCACCGTATTTTTTGAATTCGCCTATGATTGTGCCCGCCTGGCTACCCCCAAGGGACTGCGTAACATCTTTGTCTCAAACGGATATATGACCAAGGAGGCCCTGGATACCATTTACCCCCATCTCCACGGGGCCAACGTTGACCTCAAGGCCTTTCGGGAAGAGTTCTACCACAAACATTGTAAGGCAAGACTGGCCCCTGTGCTTGAGACCTTAAAACACCTAAAAAAACAAGGGGTTTGGCTCGAAGTGACCACCCTTATCATCCCCGGCGAAAACGACGATCCCGGTGAACTGCGCGATATTGCTACCTTTATTAAAGAAGAACTGGGCCCCGAAACCCCCTGGCACGTGACCCGGTTTTATCCCCGCTACCGCCTGCTTACCAGACCCGCCACCCCGGTGGAGACCCTGCGTCAGGCCTACCGGATTGGCAAAGAAGTGGGGTTAAAATACGTCTACACGGGTAATGTGCCCGGAGAAGAAGGGGAGAACACGTACTGTCCGGGCTGTAACGCCCTCCTCATTGAACGTTACGGCTTCATGGTGAACAGTTACCGTCTGACCCCGGAAGGTAAATGCCCGGAATGCGGGCTTGCCATCGAAGGTGTGTGGTCATGAAGGAAGGGGTAATCTTGCTTGAGCACGGAAGTGGCGGCCAGGCTTCGGCCCGGTTGCTCCGGGAGGTCATCCTGCCCCATCTGGGGGAGGTGCCCCTCCTTGACAGTGCTGTTTTGAAAGATTTTTCCGCTTCTCTGGCTTTTACCACCGACAGTTTCGTGGTGGATCCGATCTTCTTCCCCGGCGGAGACATCGGTTCCCTTGCCGTCCACGGCACCGTGAACGACCTGGCCATGGTAGGGGCCACCCCTCTTTTCCTCTCCGTGGCTTTCATCCTGGAAGAGGGCTTCCCCTTAAAGCTTTTTTCCCGCGTAGTGGCCTCTTTGGGCGAGGCGGCCCGCAAGGCCGGGGTCAGGGTGGTGTGTGGGGATACCAAGGTCGTGCCGAAAGGCAAGGGAGATAAGATCTTTATCAACACTAGCGGCATCGGGATCTTAAAAGGAGACTTTGTTCTTTCGCCTTCGCGCATTAAGGAGGGAGATAGGGTTATCGTTTCCGGTCCCATCGCGGAACACGGGCTGTGCGTGCTGGCAGCCCGGGAAGATCTGGGCCTTGAAGGTCTTAAGAGCGATTCTCAGCCCTTGCACCGCGTAACCGAGGCCTTTCTTTCCCGTTTTGGCCCTGAGATCAAGGTCTTACGGGATCCTACCCGGGGTGGGGTGGCGGCGGTGCTACACGAATTTGCCGAGGCTACGGGTTTGAGTTTCATCCTCGAAGAAGAAAAGATCCCTCTAAGGCCTGAAGTGAAGGCCGGTTGCGAACTCCTGGGGCTTGACCCTCTTTATCTGGCCTGTGAGGGCCGTCTGGTGGCGGTGGTGACCCGTGAAATAGCCGAGGAGGCCGCTTCCTTTTTGAGGCGTTTTCCCGAGGGCCAGGGGGCCTGCGTGGTGGGGGAGGTAACCAGGGAGCGTTTCCCCCTGATCCTCCAGACTTGCTACGGGGGGCTTAGGCCCGTGCCCCCTCTTGCCGGAGAGCCCCTTCCCCGTATTTGTTAGTCCTCTTTCCGAAAACCCTTTTGTTTGCGCGGGAATTCGGGTAGAAATAGCCTTTGAAGTTTTTAAAGGAGAGAGGCAGGATGAAAGGGCTATCCCCGGAAGAACAGCTGGAATACTTAAGACGAGGAACGGTGGAGATCATCGAAGAGGAGGAATTGCTGGCCAAGCTTAAAAGGGCGCAGGAAACCGGAAGGCCCCTCAGGGTTAAAGCGGGTTTTGACCCCACCGCCCCTGATCTCCACCTGGGCCATACCGTGCTTCTGCGCAAGATGCGCCACTTTCAGGACCTGGGGCACGAAGTCTATTTCTTGATCGGTGATTTTACCGCCATGATCGGGGACCCTTCTGGGCGCTCTGAAACCAGACCTCCCCTGACCAAAGAGCAGGTACTGGAAAACGCCAAGACTTACCGGGAACAGGTATTCAAGATCCTGGATCCCGAGAAGACCAAAGTGGTCTTTAACAGCGAATGGATGGCCCGGTTTACCGCAGAAGACTTCATCAGGCTCTGCGCCAAATATACGGTGGCCAGGATGCTTGAGCGGGAAGATTTTAAGAAACGTTTTGAAAGCGGCCGGCCCATCGCGATCCACGAATTAATCTATCCCCTGATTCAGGCCTACGATTCCGTGGCCTTAAAAGCCGACGTTGAGCTCGGGGGAACGGACCAGCGTTTTAACCTCCTGGTGGGGCGGGATATTCAGCGGGAATACGGCCAGGAACCCCAGGTCATAATCACGGTGCCCATCCTTGAGGGTTTGGACGGGGTCCAGAAAATGAGTAAATCCCTGGGCAATTACGTGGGTATTACCGAGCCTCCCCGGGAAATGTTTGGCAAACTTATGTCCATTAGCGATACCCTCATGTGGCGTTATTACGAACTGCTAACGGATGTCCCTTTGGCAGAAATTGCCCGCTGGAAAGAGGAAGTGGCCCAGGGGCGCATAAATCCGAAAGAGCTAAAGATGAAACTGGCCAAGGAAATTGTGGCCCGTTTCCATTCCCCGGAGGCCGCTGAAAAGGCCGCCGCAGAGTTTGAAAAGGTCTTTGCCAAAGGGGGAGTCCCTGATGAGCTTCCGGAAGTGGCGGTGCCTGCCGGCGAAGTGTGGTTGCCGCGCTTTCTCAAAGACCAGGGTTTGGTAAAAAGTACCTCCGAAGGGAAGAGGCTTTTGGCCCAGGGCGGGGTCCAGATAGACGGCCAAAAGATAAGGCAGGAAAATTTCCTCCTCGAAGCAGGCAGGGACTACGTCTTCCGGGTGGGGAAGAGGCGTTTTCTCCGGGTTAAGGTCTCTTAAGGGGTGGTTGGTACCCCTGAAGGTCCAGGCAAACCTTTAAGAAACCGAGTTGCTTGAAGTGGGCTATGATTTCAGCCCTGCTCTCCCAAAGGAGCTCGATTTCCCGGGGGTCCACTTCAATCAGGGCCCTATCATTTAGAAACCGGACTCTTACCCTGGAAAACCCGAGGGATAAAAGATAGGCTTCGGCCTCTCTTACCCGGGCAATCTTTTCGGCAGTTATCCTCTCCCCGGGAGGAAAGCGGGTGGCGAGACAAGGGGAGGGGGTCTCCCGGTAACGTCTCAGACCAAATTTGCGTCCCAGGGCCCGGAGTTCTTCTTTGGTTAAAGAGGCCTCTTTTAAAGGACTTAAGATTTTAAGCTCTTTTAGGGCCTTAAGCCCCGGGCGGTCTTCTTTAAGGTCGTCCTGCTGGGTGCCGTCAGCCAGAGGGAAGGTGCACCGGGAAAGTAGCTTTTCGAACATGGCCTTTTTGCAAAAATAGCACCGGTCCGGAGGGTTTGCTTGAAACGCCCAAAGGGCGAGGTGGTCAAAGGCCATAAATTCGTGTTTTACTCCGTGACTTAAAGCGACCAGGCGGGCCTCTATCAGGTCTTCAGGCACCATAATGGGGGAGGAGATGGTCAGGGCCTCTACCCGGTGGGGGCCTAAAATGCGGCACGCCAGCACAAGTAACACGCTGCTATCCAGGCCCCCGGATAGAGCCACGCTCAGGCCGGGCAGTTTACGGAGCCGGTCCTCAAGCCTTTTAAGTTTGGTGGCCAGCGTCACTTAATAAGGGTAAAGCTCGGTGCCCGGAAAGGCAGCCTGGGGAGCTGCCAGGAGAAACTTCTTTTCTTTGATCCAGCCCTTCAAGATCTCGGCGATCTGGCGCGCCTTAACGTAACTTGAAAGGGGCACCGTGGGGACCTCTTTATCGAGCACTTTGATCTTGCCGCTTTTGAGTTCCGCGTAACTAACCGTGCCGTAGGAGCGCTTAATCCCGTTGGGATAGTCGTAGCCGTAGTCCACCACCTGGGTAAAAATCTCTTCGTCCGAGGTGCCGGCAAAGGCGGCGATCTCTTCGTTAAGGATGGGGATGGGAATACCTACCCCCACCGCCAGGGAGCAACCGTAACCCAGGATACTTACCCCTACCAGCCACTCGGGCTTCATCTGTTTCAGGTCACCATACACCATAAGGGTGGCCCCTGGTGCCAGCGGAAGGCCCTTGGGGGTGCGGGGCACCTTAAAATTACACTGGGTGCCTGCCCAGGCCACGTAACCGACCCCTCCCCCCAAAAAGATCCTGGTCCCCACCCCGATGGTGCGCAGGTAAGGGTCTTTGAAGAGGGGGGATAGCTGCCCTGCGGTGGCGTAATTGGCGTTTCTCGCCTTCGGGCGCAAAACCCCCATATAGGTGTAGATGGTCTTATCAGAGAGATTTATGGCGCAGTTATAGTTCTGGTACGCGTTGCGGGGGTTGCACAGCAAGGCGTAAGGGAGGTCTTTTAAGGTTATTTCTTTTTCCAGGTATTTGCGGGGGTAACAATGGGTACCGTAGGCTCGGGCCACCAAAAGAACCTTCTTGCCTGCCACCAGATCATGGATGACGTGGCCACCGCCGTAACGGAATTCTCCGGGGTAAACTTTATTTAAAGGATCGTCTTCGGTGGGCTCCGTCGCCCCCAGGTAAATGTCTACCGCCGCGATACCGGCGTAGGCCGGCACCCCGTTTAACCAGACCCGGTGGGCCTTGATGGTCGGGACCGAGTGACCAAAGTTGATAAAGGCTCCTGAGGAACACATGGGGGCAAAGGTGCCGGTGGTCACCACGTCTACTCCCGCCGCTGCTTCTTCCGGGCCGTGTTCCTTTACCAGGGAGACCATTTCCTCCGCCGTGACCACCACGGCTTCCCCGCGTTTAATCTTTTCGTTAATTTCCGCCAGCGTCTTTTTGACCTTGTACCCCATATTTTCCTCCTTTATTCCACCAGGGAGACCACCTGATGTCCGGCGATCTCCAAGGCCGCGGCGATGGGTTCCAGGGGGCACTTTTCAAGACGTACGTAATAGATACGTTTGCCAGAAGGGTGGACGTCCATGCCCACGGAAATTATTCGTCCCCCGTGTTCCCGTATAATATCCAGCACCTCTTCAAAGCTGCTCTCCTGGCCGGGGATGATGTCAATCCGGGCGCTGGAGCGCAAAATACCCATCAATTCGATAAAGGCCTCCAGGAGATCGGTGACGGTGATGATGCCCACCAGTCGTCCTTTATGGAGTACGGGGAGTCCACCGATTTTGTACCGGTAAATCAGTTTGGCCGCCTCATCCACCGTGGCCTCCGCGTCGATGGTGATGGGGTTGATGATCATCACTTCTCGCACAGGCAGCTTTTCCATCACCGTGGGCTGGGCGTATTGACGAATGCTGCTTTCCGTCACCAACCCTACCAGCCGCTCCCCCTCGGTGACTGGCAGATGCCTGATGGAGTGCTTCTTCATAAGTTGTATGGCTTCTTCTACCGTGGCCTCCGGGGAGATGGTGACCACGTCTTTTATCATCCAGTGTTTGATGCGCAATTTATACCCTCACTCGCCTGATTTTGGTCCAATATAGCATCAGCCAGGAGGCCTTCAATATTTTTAGGCGGCTTGGGGCCGTTTACGCCTTGTTTCTTCAAAATGTTCGTGCACCTGGTGCATAAAGGCCTCAAGGCGCATCCTGGTACCCATGGAGCGCTGGCCGTCGCAGGCCACCGTCAAGACGGGGATAAGCCCCCTTTCCTCGCGCACTCGCTTCAAAAGCATGGTCACCACGGTGCCAGGCATGCAGGTAAAGGGAATAACGTTGACGATCCCGTTTACGCCGTGGCGTAAGTAATCAAGGCTTTTCCCTACCGAAAGGATGGCCTCGCCTTCGAATTCTTCGCTTACGTAACGCTTGGCCAGGCCAATGATTTCCTCCACCGTGGGTTCTTCCGCACTGTCAAGGAGATCTTTGACCAGGGAGACGAATTTGTGTTCGTCTTTTATCTGGACGT
>DROK01000069.1 GCA_011321895.1 Thermodesulfatator atlanticus | reverse complement strand
GGCTCCTTCTCTTTGGAAGTGCATAATGGCCTCTTTTTCGAAGTCATCCGGTTTATGGGCCGGGTTTTGGGCGTTGATGACCGCCACTTTAAAGGAAAAGGGAAGATGTTTCGGGGCGGCAAACTGGGCCAGTTCTTTGGTAAAATGAGAGGGCGTAATCTTTATGAACCTGTCTTTTTCCTTTACGAAGATTCCTCCCTTGCTTGAGATCCACTCCCGGGTGAGTACGACGAAGTTATAAAGGGTAAAGGCCTCTCTTTTCATCTGGGCCAGGTAAAAATTCTTCTGTTCTCTGGTAGACCACCAGACAAAGAAGAACCAAAAAATTACCAGGATGGTAGCGATAGCAAAAAGGATTTTGCGGTCTAGGTGAGAAAACATACTTACTTAATTTTAGCGGAAAATCGCCGGAACCAGAAACCCTCTGTCCACCTTTCCGTAACATGTCTGTTACAACTTTAACTCCACATTTACGAAAAATTCATTTAAAAAGCAAAGTGAAACTACTAACACGAAAAGGGGATTGGCCTGTATGAACAAGGGCGCTGTAGTTTTGGGTTTAATAGTGGGCTTTGTCGTGGCGATCATTTTCTCCCTTGTTTCCGCCTCTAAGATCATCGCTACCGGTAAGGCCGAATTTTGTTCTTCATGTCACGAAATGAAGGTCTTTTACGAGACCTGGGAGGCGGGCATCCATGGTCCGGCTGAAAAAGGGGTGGTAAAGGCTGAATGTGCGGATTGTCATTTGCCCCATGACAACCTGATCAACTACCTTATCAGCAAAGTCAAGTTCGGGATAAACGACTACGTGGCCCACCTCAGGGGGAAGGGGACCCCGGCCCACTGGATCGAACACTGGAAGCATAAGGTCCCTTACAAACACCAGGCCTACGAGTCTGGTTGCAGAGAGTGTCACCAGAAACTGGTGGCCGAGGGTATTCCTCTTAAGGCCTTTACGGCGCACCGGCAATATGAGCTCGGTATGACCCGGGAAAACTGCATCACCTGTCATCAAACCGTGGGCCACGGAGACGTGGTTACGGCCATGCAGGAAGAATTGGCCCGCCAAAAAATGGCTCAAAAAGAAAAATAAAAAGTAAGGAGGAATTGTATGAGGTTAGGCGGTTGGTTTAGATGGAGCTTTTTGCTGGCCCTGATGGCGGTCTTCCTCGTGCCAGGGGTCTATGCCGCTCAGGGGTATCCGAACCTCTCCAAGACCAAGGAGCTGGTTATTAAGAGGGGCTATTCCAAAGAGGCGCTCAAGTGTATTGAGTGTCACGCCAAAAAGACCCCGGGCATCGTGGAGGACTGGAAGAACGGCAGGATGGCGCACGCAGGGGTATCCTGTTACGACTGTCACGTAGTCCCCAAGAGCTCCCCTATGGCGAGCCAGTGTGAAGGGGTACGGGGGACAAACATTTATACCTCTCCCATGGTCTCCCCCAAGACCTGTGCCCGTTGTCACCCGGACGAGGTCAAGCAGTTTGAACAAAGCGCCCACTCTCGTCTGGCAAGTGCTCCGGTGGTAGAAAAGAAGAAGTTTCTTAACCTGATGTATCACCTGGAAGGTGGCGAATTTATGGGAATTCCCAAAGGAGATCCTCGGACCACGGCTACCCGGCGTTCTGGCTGCCAGATGTGCCACGGAGGTAAGGTGGAGCTTGGTCCGGACAAGAAGCCCGTCAAGGGCACCTGGCCCGGTGGTATCGGGCACCGTTATCCCGACGGGGGGATTGGAAACTGTACGGTCTGCCACAACCGGCACCGGTTCAGCATCGCCGAGGCCAGAAAGCCCGAGGCCTGCGGCAAGTGCCACCTTGGTCCTGACCATCCCAATATTGAAATCTATTACGAAAGCAGCCACGGTCAGCGCTTCCTGACCGAGGGTGAGGAATGGAACTGGGACGCCGCCCCTGACGCCTGGGAGCCCGGTGATTATACCGCTCCTACCTGTGCCACTTGTCACATGAGCGGTATCGGTGAACTCTCCACCACCCATAACGTAACTGAAAGGCTCAAATGGGATCTGGTGCACGTAAAAAGCGTGGTGCGCAGCGGTGAACGCGGAAACGGTGAGCGCGGCCGCGAACTCATGAAGAAGGTCTGTCTCAACTGCCACTCAAGCCTCCACGTGGAAACTCACTTTAAGAAACTCGACGACGTGGTAGCCCTTTACAACACCTATATTGAAAACGCCCAGAAGATGCTTGCTGACCTCAAGGCCAAAGGGCTACTCAAAAAGGATAAGTGGAAGGATCCTATCCAGGAACTCTTTTACTACCTCTGGCACCATACGGGTCGACGGGCGCGTCACGGAGCCGCTATGGATGGGCCGGATTACGCGCACTGGCACGGCTTCTTCCAGATCTTCCAGATCTACAAGGATATGGAAGACATCTATAACTACCGGATCAAGCACGGCAAGATCGAAGAGCTGAGCCCGGTCATGTCCACGGGGCCGCTATAAAGAGCCCGCGCCCAAAGGCGCTGAAAGGAAAAAGGGGGGCCTTATGGCCCCCTTTTTTTATTGCCTTTTTTTGAGCAAAAAATTATCTATTGACAGAGTTAAGTACTTATGCTAATTGAAACGCAATTTCAATAAGCCCGGAAGGAGGTAAGGTTATGTCAAGCAGAGCAGGGATAAAGGGTTTAAAAACACAGGAGGGGCAAGATGCAGGAACTTTTGACTCTTTTAGTGGTCTTAGGAGCGGTGCTTTATCTGTGGAGGAAAAGGAACTTATGGCTTACCGGAAAATCTTGCGACACTTCCTGTTCCGGGGTCTGCAATTTGTGTCATCAAGGAGGCCGGGATGTGTTTAAAGGATTGTCCGGTGGGTTTTCAGGGGCGGATAAAGATGTTAAAAGGACCGGCAACTCTTAAAAGGCGCCTGCTAGAAATGGGCCTTGTCCCTGGCAAGTTTTTTAAGATAGTAAGAAACGCCCCTTTATTAGATCCCCTGGAAATCGAGATTATGGGTTATTATTTGGCCGTTAGAAAAGAAGAGGCTGCTTATGTCTTGGTAGAAAAAGCCTAAAAAATTTGTCCTTTAGTTGCTAAAGATTCTCAATAAAATTTCAAAGCCAAAAGGTGGAGGCCTTTATGAAAGAGGTAAAGATTGCCCTGGCGGGTAATCCCAACGCCGGAAAAACTACCATTTTTAACGCCTTGACCGGGGCCAAACAAAAAGTGGGTAATTACCCCGGGGTTACGGTGGAGCGTAAGGAAGGTTTCTTTCGTCTCGGGGATTTAAGGGTCAGGGTGATAGATCTTCCGGGTACTTATTCTTTGACTTCTTATTCCCCGGAAGAGGTCATTGCAAGGCGGGTAATAGTGGAAGAAAAACCCGAAGTGGTGGTGGATATCGTCGACGCCTCAAACCTTGAACGCAACCTCTACCTCACCATGCAACTTTTTGAGCTCGGGGTACCGGTGGTGCTGGTCCTCAATATGATGGACGACGCCAAGAAAAAGGGCCTTGAAATCGACGTCAAAAGGCTTTCTGAAAAACTGGGTGTTCCCGTGATCCCCATGGTGGGCCACAAGAGAATAGGGCTTGAAGACCTCCTGGCCACCCTGGAAAAGATCTTAAAGGGAGAGTTCAGGCCAGTGCCCAACGGGGTCCTCTTCTATCCCCCGGAGGTGCGCCGGGAGATCGAAAGACTTGAAAAATTTATTGTCTCTGAGGCCCGTGATCTTTCCGGTTACCCGCCCCGCTGGCTGGCTTTAAAGGCGCTAGAGGGGGACGAAGAGGTCCTGCGTTTTTTACGGGAGAAGGCCCAGTTGAACGGCAAACTGGACGAGGTTTTGGCCCAGGCCCGTAAGGCCCTTAGAGAACGCCTGGGAGACGAGCCGGAATCTATCCTGGCCGAAGCCCGTTATCTGAGCATCCAGGAAATTTTAAGAGACGTCTTAAAAAAGACTCCCCGCAAGACCTTAACCGACTATATCGACGCCGTGGTGTGCCACCGTGTCTTAGGAATCCCGATTTTTATCTTGGTAATGGCTTTGATGTTTCAGGCGGTCTATTCCTGGTCCGCCCCTTTCATGGAATGGATTGACGCCTTTTTCGCCTGGCTGGGAGGGGTGGTAGCTGGCTTGCTCGGGGAGGGTTTATTAAAGAGCCTCATCGTGGATGGCATCATCGGTGGTGTGGGCGGGGTCCTGGTATTCTTGCCCCAGATCGTCATCCTCTTCTTTCTGATATCTCTGCTGGAAGACTCAGGCTATATGCCCCGGGCTGCCTTTGTGGTGGACCGCCTGCTCAAACCCCTGGGGCTGAACGGTAAATCCTTTGTGCCCCTTCTTTCGAGTTTTGCCTGTAACATTCCCGGCATTATGGCCACCCGGACCATCGAAAATTACCGCCAGAGGCTGCTTACCATTCTGGCTGCCCCTTTTATGAGTTGTTCGGCCCGGTTGCCTATCTACACCCTCTTGATCGGGGCCTTCATTCCCGAGCAGAAGATTTTTGGCTTTTTTAACCTCAAAGGTCTGGTCCTTTTGGCCATTTATTTAACGGGGATCCTGGCCGGGGTGGTTACGATTTTGGTCTTTAAGGCCCTGGTTTTTCGGGGAGAACCCTCTCCTTTTCTCATGGAGCTTCCACCTTACCGTCTCCCCACCCTCAAGAGCGTGTTGATTCATATGTGGAACCGGGCGGTGCTTTACGTGCGCAAGGCCGGTACGGTAATCCTGGCCATCTCCATCATCATGTGGGCCCTCTTTTCTTTTCCACAAAATCCAACCCTGTCCAGAGATTATGAGGCCTTAATGGCCGCGGCTACGAGTGAAGAGGAAAGGCTTGTTATCGCTAACCAGGAGGCGGCCGAAAGACTTTCCAGGAGCTACGCCGGTCGATTCGGCAAACTAATTGAACCGGTTCTCAAGCCCCTGGGGTTTGATTGGCGAATAGGGATCGCCCTTACCTCGGCTTTTGCGGCCAAGGAAGTGCTGGTGGCCACCCTGGGCCAGATTTACGCCCTGGGGGAGGTGGGGGAGGAGGACGTCTCTCTCCTTGAAAGTATCC
>DROK01000068.1 GCA_011321895.1 Thermodesulfatator atlanticus | reverse complement strand
TTTAAGGCGGAGGTGTATGTATTGACGAAGGAGGAAGGAGGGCGGCACACGCCGTTTTTCAACGGATATAGGCCGCAGTTTTATTTTCGGACGACGGACGTGACAGGGGTGGTGCAGCTGCCGGAGGGTGTAGAGATGGTGATGCCTGGAGACAACGTGGAGCTGGAGGTGCAGTTGATCAAGCCGGTGGCGATGGAGGAGGGATTGAGGTTTGCGATACGGGAAGGTGGGCGCACGGTAGGTGCCGGTGTAGTCACCAAGATTTTGGAATAGTTTTAGGAGGCTTGAGGTCCGGTTATGATAGTCCCGACCCAGAGGATAAGAATAAAGTTGAAGGCTTTTGACCATAAGATCCTTGACCATTCGGTGGCGGAAATAGTGCGTACCGCGCGGGATACAGGGGCGCGGGTGGTGGGTCCGATTCCGTTACCCACAAAGATTAGCCGTTGGACGGTGCTGCGGTCTCCGCATATCGATAAAAACTCGCGTGAACAATTTGAGATCCGGACCCACAAGCGCTTGCTTGATATCTTGGAGCCCACCCAGCAGACGATAGATGCGCTCATGCAGCTTGAACTTCCCGCTGGGGTGGAAGTGGAAATCAAGCTCTAAAGGGGTGGAAGCAATGGCCATGGTGGAAGGATTGATCGGTAAAAAATTGGGCATGACCAGGGTCTTTACTCCTTCAGGAGAAGTGGTCCCGGTAACGGTCTTGGAGGTTGGTCCCTGCACGGTGGTTCAGGTAAAGACGGTAGAAAGGGACGGATACAACGCGGTGCAGTTAGGCTTCAAGCCGAAGAAGTTTTCCAAGCTTACCAAGCCCATGAGGGGTCATTTTGCTAAGGCTGGTCTGGATCATGGTTTTTATATCCTGAAGGAGTTTGCGGTAGAAAATCCGGAAGATTTCTCTCCGGGGCAGGTAATTACCTTGGCTGAGCTTTCTCTTGAACCCGGTCAAAAGGTCAAGGTGACGGGAAAGAGCAAGGGTCGGGGCTTTGCCGGAGCGATTAAACGCTGGGGTTTTCAGCGTCAACCCATGAGTCACGGGGCCAAGCAGGTGCACCGCAAACCTGGTTCAAGCGGGGCCAGTACGTTTCCAGGGCGAGTCATCAAAGGGAAGAGGATGCCTGGCCATTATGGCAATGAGACGGTGACGGTGCGGAATTTGAGCATTGTGGACGTGAAACCGGACAAAAACGTTTTGCTGGTGAAAGGGGCGGTGCCGGGCTCGGTAAACAGCTACGTCTTTGTTTATTTCAACCAATAGGCCTGGGGAGTGAGTTATGGCCACGGTGGCGGTGGTAAACAATAAAAACGAAAAGGTGGGCGAAGTGAGTCTCAGGGAAGACATCTTTAATGTTCCGGTCAAAGTAGGCCTGTTGCACGAAGTCGTCCGCTGGCAGATGGCGCGCTGGCGTGCGGGCACAGCTTGCACCAAGACCCGGGGGGAAGTGCGCGGTGGAGGCCGCAAGCCCTGGCCCCAGAAAGGTACGGGACGGGCCAGGCAGGGTAGCATCAGGGCGCCGCACTGGGTCGGTGGCGGGGTGGTCTTTGGTCCCAAGCCCCGGGATTATGAATTCAAGCTCAATAAGAGGCAGCGGCGTTTGGCCTTGAAGATGGCCCTTTCGGTGCGGGCCCAGGAAGGAAAGTTGAAGGTGGTCGATGATTTTGGCCTTGATGAGATCAAGACCAAAAAATTTGTCCAGTTTTTGAAGGGCTTGGGGGTGGAAAACGCTCTGGTAGTGGTCCCTGAGCGGGACGAGATCATAGAAAAGAGTGCCCGGAATTTGCCCAAGGTTAAGGTGCTGGCGGTAGAGGGTCTTAACGTCTACGACGTGCTCAACCACGAATACCTCATTATAAAGCAGGAAGCTTTGCCAAAAATTGAAGAGAGGCTTTCAAAATGAAGGACCCGAGGACCATTATCTTACAACCGGTAATCACCGAAAAATCGATGTATTTGAAGGAGAAAAACAATCAGGTAACTTTCTGGGTCCATCCGGACGCTAATAAGATCGAGATAAAAAAGGCCGTGGAAGAGCTTTTTAACGTTAAGGTGGAGAAGGTCCAGACCATACGGGTCAAGGGCAAGCCCAAGCGGATTTATCGTTACGAAGGGCGTCGCCCGGTGCGTAAGAAAGCCATCGTGCGTTTGGCTCCGGGACAGACCATAGAATTTTTTGAAACCGTTTAGAGGAGTGTTGCGCTATGCCAATTAAAAAATGTAAGCCCACGTCTCCCGGACGACGTTTTATGAGCTTTGTGATAGACCCGGACCTTACGCCGGGTAAGGAGCCGGAAAAATCGCTCCTTGAGCCCCTTACCAAGACCGGAGGGCGTAACAATTACGGTCGGGTCACCACGCGTTTCCGTGGGGGTGGGCACAAGCGGCTTTACCGGCGCATCGACTTCAAGCGTGATAAGGACGGGGTGCCTGCCAAAGTGGCGGCCATCGAATATGACCCCAACCGTTCGGCCAATATCGCGCTCCTGCACTACGCCGACGGAGAAAAGCGTTATATTTTGGCGCCCCTGGGCCTCAAGGTGGGGGATGTACTCATGTCCGGGGAAGAGGTGGAAGTCAAGGTGGGCAATTGTATGCCTTTGCGCAATATTCCTTTGGGTACCATCGTGCACAACATCGAATTGAGGCCCGGTAAAGGGGGGCAGCTGGCCCGGGCGGCGGGAACCTTTGCCCAGCTAATGGCCAAGGAAGGTAATTACGCCCACTTGAGACTCCCTTCCGGGGAGATCAGGATGGTCCACCTGGACTGCCGGGCCACCATCGGTCAGGTGGGTAACATCGACCACGAAAACGTGACTTTGGGGAAGGCTGGTCGTTCCCGCTGGCTGGGCAGGCGGCCCCATGTGCGCGGGGTGGCCATGAACCCGGTGGATCACCCTATGGGTGGTGGTGAAGGCCGCACCCACGGCGGGCGGCATCCCTGTTCTCCCTGGGGGCAGTTGGCCAAAGGGCTTAAGACGAGAGGGAAAAAGCCTTCTGATAAATTTATCGTAAGAAGACGCAAGGGCTAAGGAGAGGTGCGTTATGCCTAGGTCGAGGAAAAAAGGGCCTTTTGTCGACGAACACTTACTTAAAAAGGTACGCAAGGCCCTTGAGACGGGAGATAAGAAGGTCATCAAGACCTGGAGTCGGCGTTCTACTATTCTGCCTGAGTTTGTAGGGCTTACTTTCGCGGTGCACAACGGGCACAAGTTTATCCCGGTCTACGTTACGGAGAACATGGTTGGTCACAAACTGGGGGAATTTGCCCCTACCAGGACTTACCGCGGGCATGCGGCAGATAAAGGCAAAGTAA
>DROK01000067.1 GCA_011321895.1 Thermodesulfatator atlanticus | reverse complement strand
TTCTGCCCCCTGAAGAGGGAGAGGAATTTTTCCTGCGCGAGGTTGAGGAAGGTGTATTTCAGGTAGGAGGTCTTATCGGAGAGGCCGACAAAATCGCCCTTGCCGCGCGGAAGGGTCAGGAAATAGCTACCCTTTTCGGTGACTTTCTAGAAGGAAAAAAGACCAAAAAAGAGCTCCTTGAGGCAAGCTTTTCTCCTCCCAAACTCCCTGCGGGGGCCCCTTTGAGGAATCTTTCCTTTGTAGATGTTATTCAGGCCCAAGAGGAAGCGCGCCGTTGTTTGGACTGCGGGGTGTGTTCGGAGTGTCACCAGTGTCTTGAAGCCTGCCCGGCCAAAGCCATTGACTTTTCCATGAAGCCTGAAGAAATCACCTACGAATGTGGGGCCGTAATTTTGGCCACGGGTTTTAAGCTTTTTGACCCGAAGGAAAAACCCCTTACCGGCTATACCTGCTATCCCAACGTGATCACCGGGATGCAAATGGACCGTCTCCTCGCCCCTACCCGGCCCTACAACTGGGTCCTGAGGCCTTCAGACGGAAAACTCCCCGGAAACATCGCCATCGTGCTTTGCGTGGGTTCCCGGGATCGCACCGGAGGGACCAGGGCCTGCTCCCGTATCTGTTGCATGTATTCCATAAAGCAGGCCCAACTTATTATGGGGGCCCTGCCTATTGCTGAGATCACCATCTACTACATTGATATTCGTGCCTTCGGGAAGGGCTATGAGGAATTCTTCCAACAGGCCAAGGCCATGGGGGTTCATTTCGTAAAAGGAAAGGTGGCCCGGATTGAAGAAACTAAAAATAACGATCTTATCCTCTACTACGAGGACATGGAGGGAAAAGGCGGCTTAAAGAAAGCGCGCCATGACCTGGTAGTCCTCGCTACCGGAGCTCTGGCTCAGACGGAAGTGATAAAAAATTTCCGGGACGAAGGGCCTCAAAGAGACGAATTTTCCTTCATCCAGGAGAAGGATGAAGACCTTGAGCCGGGGTGTACCAGTCTTGAAGGAGTGTTTGCGGCGGGGGCAGCCTGCGGCCCGCGGGACATTCCAGATTCCGTGCTCCACGCCGGAGCTACGGTGGCTCAAGTAGCGGCCTATCTTAAAAGGGTGGGATGGAAATAATGGAAGCCAAGATCGGCGTTTTTATTTGTTACTGTGGGGGAAATATCTCAGATTACGTGGACTGTGAAAAGGTACGGGAGGCGGTTTCCAAGGAACCGGGGGTGGTGGTAGCCAAGACCTTCATGTTCACCTGCTCAGACGCCGCCCAGGAGGAAATGATTGCCGATATTCGCCAAAAAGGATTAAACGCCATCGTGATTGCCTCCTGTTCACCAAAGCTTCATCTTGAGACCTTCCGTAACATGGCTCGTAGAGCCGGACTTAACCCGTACACTTACGTTCAGGTAAATATCAGGGAGCAATGTTCCTGGGCCCACACCCACCACAAAGAGGCCGCTACCAGAAAGGCTATCCGTCTGGTACGGGCTGGGATCGCCAAGGCGCGGTTAAGTGTTCCCCTGGAACCGATCAAAGTGAAGACCACACCAGCGGTGCTGGTGGTAGGAGCAGGAGTGGCCGGTATGAAAGCGGCCCTCGCCCTTGCCGACATGGGCCTTGAGGTCCACGTGGTGGAAAGGGAGAAGGCTGCAGGCGGTTGGGTCAAGGAATGGGCGAGAGTCTTTCCCAGCGGTCGTCCGGGGGAGGAACTGATAAACACCCTTTTGAAGGGCTTTGAAGAGCGGAAGAACATCCACCTTTACCTTGAAACCGAGGTAGTGGAAAAGAGAGGAAGCGTGGGGCAGTTTCAGGTAAGGCTTAAGGGCCCCCAGAGGGAACAGGAAGTAGAGGTAGGGGCCATCGTGGTGGCCACCGGCTTTTCTCCTTACGTGCCCAAGGAAGGCGAATTTGGTTACGGAGCCTCCGGGGTCCTAACCCTTCAAGAGTTCCATGCCCTTTTGAAAAGAGGAATTGAGGGCCGCTTTGTTTACGCCGGCCGGGAGATAAAAAACGTCGCCTTTATTTACTGCGTGGGCTCCCGGGAAAAAGAAGAGCGAACTTTTTGTTCCCGTTATTGCTGTACCGCGGCTGTGTACCTGGGACTGCTCCTTGCAGAAACTTATCCAGAAGTGAAGCAGTTCCATTTTTACCGTGATATGAGGACTTACGGCAAATATGAGATCTTTTACCATAACTGTCTCGAAAAAGGCGCCATTTTCTTGCGCTTTGAGCCGCCTGATGTCCCCAAAGTGGAAGTGGCTGGCGAGAGATTTTTTATCCGGGTAAAGGACCGGCTCACCGGGGGTGAGGAAGTGGAGGTCCCGGCAGATTTGGTGGTCCTGGTGACAGGCATGGGCCTCGGCCCGAACGAAAATCTTGTAAACGTCCTTAAACTCCCCGTGGGTAAGGATGGTTTTTTTAACGAGGTGCACCCGAAGCTCCGTCCGGTTGAGACGGTGATTGATGGTCTTTTTATCGCCGGGGCCTGTCAGGGGCCCAAAAATATCGCTGAAAGCGTGACAAGCGGACTGGCCGCGGCGGCCAAAACCGGGGCCCTTCTTTTACAGAAAGAACTTCGCCTGGAGCCTCTGGTGGCCCACGTACTTAAGGAAAGGTGTACCGGGTGCGGAGAATGTGTGGCGGCCTGTCCTTACGAGGCCTTAAGCCTAAAAGAGGAAGACGGAAAGCATATCGCCTCCCTGAATCCGGCTCTATGTAAAGGAGAAGGGGCCTGTGTACCGGTCTGTCCTGAAGAAGCCATAGAGATTTGGGGTTACGGGCATGAACAGATCCGCTCCATGATCCAAGGTCTGTGTAAGGAGGAGTTATGAGGTGTGCCAGGCCCAAAGGAAGCCCTGAACTTTACCGGGAGATGCCCTTTTGGCAGCGGCAAATCCTGGCCTATCTGGTCGAAAGGCCGATGAATGTACCTGAGCTGGCTGAGGCCTTGGGGCTTCCCGCATACGAGGTAATGATGCATCTTCACGCCATGAGGCGTTACGGCCTGGTTAAGGAGGCCCCCAAGGCCAGGCGGGAGAGATATTACCGTTACCAGGTTAAGGAGTAGGGATGATACGGGTAGACGAAAGGCTTCTTGAAAGCTTAGCTAAAGACAAAGACTTTAACGCTCAGGCCTGTTTCAATTGCGGCACCTGTTCGGCCCTCTGCCCCATGGGGCTCGGCCTCCTTCCGCGGGAGCTATTTCGTTATGTGCTTTTGGGGGCAAGGGATCGGCTCAGGGAACTTTCGGATGTAATCTTTTCTTGCCTCCTTTGCCGGCTCTGTGAGGCCAATTGTCCACGGGGAGTACGCATCACCCATAATATCAGAACCCTTAGGAGCTATTTGGTAAAAGATGAATACCGCATCCTTTAAAGAGGACTATAAGAAGGACATTTTGGCACTTTTGGCTCAAAACCTGGGGTTTCGGGGGAGTGTGCTTCCTCTTCCTTCCCGCTACTTCACCTCGTGGGCCAAGGGCCTTGGCCTTCGTCGGGGAGGAGAAGTGGTCCTCTATACCGGGCACATGTATCAGCTGGTGCCGGTGATCCGTCTAATGGAGGAGCAGGCCAAAGAATTGGCTCCGGAAAAACGGGCTCGACTGGCTCGGCTGGCACGGTGGATAAATCCCGTGGTCAACGTGAGCGCCTTCTCCCGCTTCATGGTTTCTGCGGCGGCACGTAGTCGCTATGAAAGATGTCTACAAAATATAGTTTCGCTCCTTCGCCTCACTGGCCTTGAGCCCGGCTATCTTTACGGGGTGGAAAAATACGCTGGAGCCCTGGCCTTTGACCTCGGCCTGGATGGCCCCTTTGGGAGACATGCCGCAAGGGTTGCAAGACGGCTCAGAGATAAGGGGGTTAAAGAAATCATCACCGTTGATCCCCACACCACCGAGGTCTTCAAGAACGTCTATCCCAAAGTGGTCCCAGGCTTTGATATTCGGGTACGCAGCTACCTCGAGGTACTTGCCGAAGCCAATATTGAAGTTCGTCTCCCCTGGGAGGAGGAATTTGTCTTCCATGATTCCTGTGTTTATGCCCGCTATCTGGGCCTGATTGATGAACCGCGCAGGCTCCTTGAGGCGGCAGGGGTAAAGGTGCTTGAGCCGGATCAGAGTCGGGAGCTTACCCATTGCTGTGGAGGTCCGGTAGAAAGTCTCTTCCCTGAAAGGGCCGAAGAGGTGGCCCGGGCGAGAATGGAACAGTTAATTTCCCTTGGTCGTCGTGTCATCACCGCCTGTCCCATCTGTTGGTTGAACCTTGAAAGGGTAAGGGACCCGCGGGTGGAGGTCTTTGATATTTCAGAAATTCTGGCGGCGGCCTTTTTAGGGAAAATTTAAAAAGACCACAAGGAGGGCATCATGGCGGAGAAAATCGCCGGGAAAAAGCTCGTGGTAATCGTTACGGCTGGCCCTGAGGACCCGGAAAAGGCCTCTTTTCCCTACCTTCTGGCAAGCACAGCCCTTACCATGGATGTCCAGGTCACGGTGGCTGTCCAGGGGCGGGGGGTCTATACCGTTACCAAGGGCGTTTATGAGACCATCAAGGCCCCGGGAATAAAACCTTTAAAAGAACTGGTAGATAGTGTAACCAAAATGGGGGGCAAGATCCTGGTCTGAATTCCCTGTATCGAAGAGCGCGGGATCGCTCGGGAGCAATTAGTAGAAGGTTGTGAACTCATTAAGGCTGGGCGTCTGCTCCATGAGGTAATGACCGCCGACCAGGTGGTTACCTATTAATTGGGCAGGGCCGGGGAACCCTGGCCCTGCAATTTTTGCAAAAAGACCACGCCCTCCCCCTACCCCGTTTCCACTTTTTTCGCCTCCCGAACTTATTTTTATTGAGATTTTTTCTCAAAATCTTTTGTCAAAGTCAACTGCTCTCAGAAATAAGGATTTTCTCCTAGGATTTAGCTCTAGATTTCTTTGACAAGGGAGGAGGTCGCGGTTTATTTTGGATTTAAATCTGGAAGAGGGAGACAAAATGCCCCAAACCCATCCTCTATGGTTACGGCCCTCCAGAGAAGCCAGACTCAGAGAGATATTCGAGAAGGAACTGGCCTTCGTAAACCTTGATCTTTGCCTTACCTGCGGGATGTGTGCTAGCGGTTGTCCGGCCGCCGGGATAGATGGGCTTGATCCGCGTAAATTTCTGCGTTTGATCATGTTTGGTGCCGATGAGGTCCTGCTTTCCTCCCAATGGATCTGGGTCTGTACCCTCTGTGACCGCTGCCGTTACGTCTGCCCCATGAATATCAATATTGCCCGGATGGTCTATCATATCCGGGGGATGGTCCCTAAAGAAAAGAGGCCTCCCAACCTTCAGCGCTCTTGTGAGCTGCAGAAGAAGGTGAATTCTACCGGTATCCCGAACGAAGACTTCGTTTGGGTGGTAAACGACGTCCTTCAGGAAGCCCGCCAGGAACCGGGCTGGGAGGACCTGAAGGCCCCGATAGACAAAAAGGGCGCCGAATATTATCTGAACCAGAACGCCAAAGAACCTACGGTAGAGCCTGAAGAGATGGTCCCGCTGTGGAAGATCCTGCACGTCGCGGGTATTGACTGGACCTATTCTTCCAAGTGGTGGGACGGGGCCAATTATTGCCTCTTTACCGGAGACCCGGAGGACTGGGAATATACGCTGCGCAAGCAGGTGGAGACCGTCGAGGAGCTTGGCTGCAAGTATTACATCAATACCGAGTGAGGGCACATGTTTTACGCGGTCCTGGAAGGACTGCGGCGCTTCAAGATCCCTCACCGCTTCAAATTTGTGAGCATTATCACTTTGTACGCCCAGTGGATCAGGGAGGGACGCCTTAAGGTTGACCCTTCCTGGAACAAGGAAGGCCTTAAAGTCACCGTGCAGGACCCCTGTAAACTGGTCCGTCAGGGCCTGGGAGACGAAGTGGCTGAAGATTTGCGCTTTGTGATCAAGGCCGTGGTGGGCGAAGAAAATTTTGTGGACGTCTACCCCAACATGTCTAACAATTATTGTTGCGGCGGGGGCGGAGGAAGTATTCAGGCCGGTTTCCGGGAAAAGAGGATGCGCTTTGGCCGCTACAAGTTCGAGCAGGTGGCCAAAACCGGTGCGGATATCGTGGTCACCCCGTGTCACAACTGTCATACCCAGCTCATCGATCTGGCCAATTATTATCAGGGGAAATTCAAAGCAGTGCACCTCTGGAATTTAATTGTGAAGGCTTTGGTACGATAAAAACTAAAATTAGGTTTCATTTTTTATGTTGAAGTTCAAAGATCGGGAGGCAGGCCATGGGTAAAGGGGCGGTGTTGGTGGTGGGAGGAGGCGTGGCGGGGGTGCAGGCGGCGCTGGATCTGGCAGCCGGTGGTTTTTACGTCCACCTGGTTGAGCAGGGGCCGGCCATCGGCGGCGTAATGGCCCAGCTCGATAAGACCTTTCCCACCAATGACTGTTCCATGTGTATCCTTTCCCCCAAGTTGGTGGAAGTGGGGCGGGAATTAAACATCAATCTCCTTACCCTTAGCGAAATATTGGAGATCAGCGGGGAGCCGGGCGATTTTCGGGTACGCATACGCAAGCATCCCCGCTACGTGGACGAAGATAAATGTATCGCCTGTGGACAGTGTGCGGCCAAATGTCCTAAGCAAGTGCCTAACGAATTTGACCGGGGCCTTTCCAAGCGCAAGGC
>DROK01000066.1 GCA_011321895.1 Thermodesulfatator atlanticus | reverse complement strand
GCAAAAAGGCTTCTCTTAACTCGGCGTCTTCTATGACGGAAATTTCCTCACGAAAGCGTCTTACCAGCTGGTCTGAAAAGACCCTTTTTGGTTTTTTCGGCCGCGCGGGCCTTAAAGCCCCTCTTTGCAAGACAAACTTTATCCCTTCAAAGAGCGTTTCTCCGGCCGCTTCGTTAAGGCGGGAAAGGATTTTTTGTTCCTCAAAACGCAGGCGTTGTAACCAGATATGGTCCTGTACTTCGACGATGAGCACCCCCCGGGCTATCCCTCTGGGTCTGGCGGCCCGGGCCACCGCCTCGCCCACCAGGTTCGGCCAGTGGTCAAGGATACGGGCGGCTTTGAGCCCCTTTTGCCACTTGGGCGCCGCCCATATCCTCTCTAAGATCTTGGCTACTTCTTCCATTAGGCCTCTTTTTCGACTTCTTTCAATTTTTCTTCTATCAATTGCCGTATTTCGGCAAGCCTTTTTTCGTCCCGGGCCTCAAAACGCAGGACCAGTACCGGCTGGGTGTTTGAGGCCCGCACCAGCCCCCATCCGTCTTCAAAGATCACCCGGGCCCCGTCAATGTCTATCACTTTGAAACCTTCTTTTTTGAGCTTTTCCGTAAGCTTGGCGACGATTTCAAATTTTTTCTCGTCCGGGCAAGGTACCCGGATCTCTGGAGTGGAAACCATCCTGGGAAGATCTTTTAACATTTCAGAAAGGGGTACGTTTTCCCGGGCCACTATTTCGGCTAGCCGAAGGGAGGCGTAAACCGCGTCGTCAAAACCGAAATAACGATCGGCGAAAAAGATGTGCCCGCTCATTTCACCGGCCAGCAGCGCCTTTTCTTCCTTCATTTTCTTTTTGATGAGGGAATGACCGGTCTTCCACATGATGGGCTTGCCCCCGAGACGGGCTATTTCGTCATACATCACCTGCGAACACTTGACCTCACCGATGATAACGGCCCCGGGGTGTTTTTTGAGAATGTCCCGGGCGAAGATAATGAGGAGCTGGTCTCCCCACAGGATGTTTCCTTGATCATCCACTACGCCGATCCGGTCTCCGTCACCATCGTAGCCGACTCCAAAATCTGCCCCCACTTCTCTTACCTTCTGGCGCAGATCCCGGAGGTTTTCTTCTACCACCGGGTCGGGAAAATGGTTGGGAAAAGTGCCGTCCACCTCACAGTAAAGCGAGGTGACTTCTGCTCCCTGCCTTGCAAAGGCCTCCGGAGCGGTAAGGGCGGTAACCCCGTTGCCGCAATCCAAAACCACCTTGAGGGGGCGAGAAATCTTAATGTTTTCACTTAAGAATTTTTTGTAATCAGGCAAAATATCGTAACTTGTTTCCTGGCCACTGCCGGACTCAAAATCTTCTTTTTCAATTAAGGTGCGCAACTCCTGGATTTTGGGGCCGTAGATGGTTTCTTTTCCTACGCAGATTTTAAAACCATTAAATTCAGGCGGGTTGTGGGAACCGGTCACCTGGATGCCACCGTCCAGATCGGGCAGGTGAAAAAGGGAAAAATACATCACCGGGGTAGGGGTCACCCCGATATTCACCACGTCCACCCCGGTGGCGAGGATCCCCTTAATCAGGGCCTGTTGCAGCTTGGGGCCGGAGAGACGGCCATCCCTACCACAAACCACTTTCTGGCCGCCCTGGCGCCGGACCATGGTTCCGTAAGCCCGTCCGATGGCTTCGGCCACTTCTACCGTCAAATCGTCATCCACGCGACCACGAATATCGTATTCGCGGAACATCAAAGGGTTTACGCGCATGCCGCACACCTCCTATACGGGGTTCTTGTAAAAAGACTAGCACACTGTCACTTAAAAAGTTAAGCAATTTGGACCGAAAGGGACTATAGTTTTTTACCGTGAAGGCCTTTAAGGTTTTTGTATATGGCACGCTAAAGCGGGGGTTTCCCTTACACCGCCATCTAAGAGGGGCGCGCTATCTGGGAAGGGCCTGGCTTAAGGGTTTTGTCATGTATGATCTGGGCTGGTATCCCGCCATCCTTCCCGGAGAAGGGGTGGTTTCAGGAGAGCTTTACGAGGTTGACTGGGCCACCCTCTTGCTCCTTGATGAAGTGGAAGAGGAAGGAGAAGAATACGAACGCCGGCTGCTTTCCGTTGAACTCGAAGACGGCCGCCGGGAAGAGGCCTTCGTTTACGTCTACCGTAAAGATCTTAAAGGGCAGCCCAGGGTCCAGGAGGGGGTGTGGCAGAAAAAAGTCTCTTTTTAGCCAGTTTTTCGGGAGAAATTGGCACCAAAAGGCCCGCCACCCAGGCGGATCTCAAGGCCCTGGTGCAGGAAAATCTGAAGAGAAGGGCCCGGGCCCTGGGGTTCAAGCTAAAACTTGCGGATTTCAGAGGCCGCTTAAAGATTGCAAATAAAGAACCTTCCTCTGACCAGGCCCTTGAGAGGCTGCTCCTTACCCACCCCGGGCTTGGTAAGCTCGCCTATTTCTACCAGGTGGACGAAAAATTTTCCCTGGTTGATCTCCTCCCTGACCGGCCCTTTACCTTTGAGCTTTACGTTACCAAGTGGCAGGACCAGGGAACCAAGGCCAAAGCCCTTGAGATTAAGAGGGATCTTCTTGCCCGGCTGAAGGAGGAGGCGCAAAGACGCCTTTCTGGCTGGGACAACCACCCGGTGCCTCATCTCTCCTTAGAGCTTGAAGCTTACGAAGAAGGGGTGTTTCTCCTCAAAAATTTGGCGCAACCCGGGGCCCGGGGGTTACCGGTAGGCAGCGGGGGCCGGGGCCTGGTCCTCTTCTCCGGTGGGCCTGATTCCCTGCTTGCGGTCTGGCTCCTTTTAAAGAGGGGGCTTTCCCTCACCCTGCTCTTCTTCTCAGACGGAGATCCGCAAAGGGAGACCCTGGTCCAGGAAGCTGCCACCAACCTGGCCTATTTTTTCCCCGAAGGGGAGGTAACCCTCCTGACCCTGGCCTACCGGCCTTTCCTTGAAGAGCTCAAAAATGCCGTTCCCGAAAGGGAGCGTTGTCTCTTCTGTAAAGCCCTCATGTTGCGGCTGGCAGAAAGGGTGCTTGAAAAAGAAGGGGCAGAGGTTTTGGTTACCGGTGACATCTTAGGGGAACAGGCCAGCCAGACCCTTGCCGCCCTTAATTTTATAAGCCAGGGAAGGCCGGTGTTACGCCCTGTTCTTGCCTTTGCCAAGGAGGAAATTTTTGAAACCCTCTATACCCTGGGGCTCAAAGAGGTAGCCACCAGGGCCCTGCCTGCTTGTCCTTTTGCCCCCAAAAGGCCGCGGACCGCACCCCGCAAAGGCCCTTTTAAGACGGAAAAAATTTTGCGAAAATTGGGTCGTAAACCGCTTAATCTGCGGCGCATGACCTTGAAAGCCAAAGGAGCTAAACCATGAAGATAGAAACCGCCGACCGCCTGGTACGCTTTTTGTGGGAGCCGGAAACGCACCGCAAAATAAACTATCCGGAAGAAGATCTCTTTTTAGAGGTTTTTAAGGGCGAGGATTGCGTTCTTTCCCGTAAAGTAAGCTTTCTTGACGAAACAGAAGAGTTTTTACCGCCCGGGGCCTATCTGGCCCGTCTAGTGGCCAAAAGGCGGCTCAAATTGAAACTCCTCTCTCCCTTTCACTATACCCCCAAGGTGGTCCTGGTTTCGGAAAACGAAAGGCGGCACCATTTGACCCTGGCGGAACTGGATTGGGAAAACTTAAGGAGGGAAATAGAACTGGGCTGCGGGCTTTCTTTCGGTGAAGAGGTGGAACCTTACCTCAAGGTCGTGCGTTATCCGGACCCTGAGACGGATTTTCCCGAAGAGGAATGGCTTGAGGCCTCTTTTAAGGATTATTTTTTGCTCCTGGGTGCGCTGAAAGGGGTGGAACTCTGGCTCTGCCGCAAAAAGCCCTTTCAGCCCATAAAGGAAGCCCTCTCCCTCTACCTGGTTTCTCCGGAGACCGTGGCCGTATTGGCAGAAGAAACCTTTGAAGTACGCCCGGTTTTCGGACTCTTTTTGGCCCGTCAGGTGGTGGAGCCCGACCAGGTAAATTTGCGGGCCTGGTGGGATTTTCCGCCTTCCTTCTGGGAAGCGCTTTACGCAAAGGAGATTAAGCCAAGAGGGCTTGACTGGCAGGAGGTAGAAGTCCGGCTTGAGGTATACTGGCGCCGGGAGGAAGGGTCTTTTTCGCTTTTCAGGCCGGAAGAGCGGCGGGCCATAGGGCTGGCCCGGGATTGGATCATTCCTAACGTCCCGGACGGGGCCACTTATCTGGCCAAGCTGGTGTTATATGACGGGCGGGCCAAAAGGCGCCTGGTCGAAATCGCCTCCTCGGCCCCTTACTGGGTCCCCAAAAAGCGGGAGAAGATCGTGCTTCTTCCCATTGATGAAAGGCGGCTTTTTGCTTACTGGCATCTTGACCGCGAAGCCATTCGGGAAAGGCTTGGTCGTTTTGCCGCAGGCAAAAACGTGAGCGTTTTCCTCAAGGTATTTCACGACTTTTTTGGCCAACTTTACCACCAGCCGGAAAAGGACGTCTCCGTAGATATCAGCCAGGCAGACAACTGGTATTTGTGGGTCGATCCGGACAAGGCATACCGGGTACAACTGATAGCGGTAAGGGAAGACGGCAAGGTGCTAGAGTTGACGGGCCTTTCCAACCTGGCCCATACGGCCAGACTCGCCCCGGGTAATTTACCGGTAAGTTACGTCACCCACCCCCTGGAACAGGAACACCCCACTATCAGGCCCCTGGCCTCCCGCATGGGGGTGGCGGAACATTCCATCGGCTACCTGATCTTTCATCTCCACGCCCATTTACCTTATCTCAGGCGCCGGGTGGTTTACGGGGCCGCGGGTATCTGGCAGCCCCTGGGTTTCCCCGAGGAATGGTTTCACGAAGCCCTGGTGGATACTTACATCCCCCTGATTCGTGTTTTTGAGGACCTGGTGGCCGAAGGGGTGGATTTCAAGCTCTCCATGGATATTTCTCCCACCCTTTGCAACATGATGCGCTGCCCCCTGCTGCAGGAAGAGTTTCTCCGCTACGTGGAGGGCCTGATCAACCTGGCCCGGGCGGAGATTGAAAGGGTGCGCCGGGAGGCCCCCGCCTTTGAGGCTGCGGCCTGGATGCACCTTAAGCGTTTTGAAGAGGCCCGGGAGCTCTTCCTGCGTTACGGGCGTGACTTGACCCAGGCCTTTAAAAAATTTCAGGATCTGGGCAAGCTTGAGATCTCAACCTGTGCGGCTACCCACGGGTTTTTGCCCTTTTATACCCCTTATCCCGCGGCTATAAGGGCCCAGATCGAAACCGCGGTAAGGGACTACGAAAAGGTCTTCGGCCGCCCTCCGGTGGGGATATGGTTGCCGGAGTGTGCCTACGTGCCCGGCCTTGAGAAGTACCTTGAGGAATACGGCCTGCGTTATTTCTTCGCCGAAACGCATACCGTCTTAAACGGTGACAGCGCCGCGGAATTCGGGGTGCACGCCCCGGTGTTTGTCAGGGGCTCTCAGGTGGCGGTCTTTGGGCGGGATCCAGAAACGGGCAAGCAGGTCTGGAGTGCGGACGAAGGCTACCCTGGCGATCCTGATTACCTGGATTTTCATATCAAAGGCGGGCCTTTCCGTTACTGCCGGGTTACCAACCGTTATTCCTTACAGAAAGAGCCCTACAACCCGGATTGGGCCCGGGCCAAAGCCGCGCAACACGCCCAGCATTTTATGGAAAGTCGCAATTTCCGCTTTGAATACATAAAGGGCTGGTTCTGGAAAAAACCCCTCTCCGTGGCCACTTATGACGCGGAACTCTTCGGCCACCACTGGTTTGAGGGCCCTCTTTTCATCTACTTTTTGCTCAAGAAACTCTACTACGACCAGAACCAGACGGAACTTATCACCCCTGCTGATTACCTCAAACGGTACCCCACTAACCAGGAGATTTTGCCCCCGCCTTCTTCCTGGGGGGATAAGGGCAGTTTTGACAAATGGATGTACGGGTCCGTATCCTGGATGTACCGCCACGTACACGAAGCCATTGAGGCCCTGGTGGCGCTGGCCCAGAAGGCCCCGGCCGAGGACCAATTACTGGCAGAGATCCTGGCCCAGGCGGGACGCGAGGTCCTCTGGGCCATGAATAGCGATCTGGCCTTTGTGATCTCCAACGGACATTTTGTGGACAAAATGAAGGAATTCTTCTTTGAGGCCCTGGAGCGGTTCTGGCAGCTGCATGATTTGGCTCAGAAAAGGCTGGCCGGAGAGCCGGTCTCGGAAGAAAGGCTTCGCCAGCTCTTATTTACCCGCCCGATTTTCAGGGAACACGATTGGCGGGTCTGGCAGAAAAATGAATGAGGCTCATTTTTCTTTCTTGGTCTTTAAAAGCTCCTGGATCTGGGCGATGAACTCGTTTACGTCCTGGAAACGACGGTAGACCGAGGCGAAACGTACGTAAGCCACCTCGTCCCATTCGTGCAGTTTGGCCATTACCTTCTCACCGATCAGGGTGGAGGGGACCTCTTTTTCCCCGGATTCCATAAGTTCGCGCTCCAGGGCGTCTACAAAGGCCTCTATCTGGGCCGCGCTGATCGGTCTCTTCTGACAGGCCTTACGGATCCCCTCGATGACCTTAAGCCGGGAGAAGGGTTCCCTCCTGCCGTCCCTTTTAATGACCAGGGGGAGCTGGAGCTCCGGTTTTTCGTAAGTGGTAAAGCGGAAGCCGCAGGCCAGGCATTCCCGCCGGCGCCTGATGGCGGCCCCGTCTTTACTTACCCGGCTGTCGACGACCTTGGTCTCCGGATGCTGGCAGGAAGGACATTTCATAGGACCTCAACCCTTTCTTATTTTTCCTCCTTGGTGAGGAAGGGCTTAAAGAGATCAATGGGGATGGGGAAAAGGGTAACGGAGTTATTTTCCGCCGCCACCTCCCGCAGGGTCTGGAGATAACGGAGCTGGATGGTGATGGGGGAGCGTTCCATAAGTTGCGCGGCCTGTAAAAGTTTTTCCGCGGCCTGGAGTTCGCCTTCGGCGTTGATGATCTTGGAGCGCCGCTCCCTTTCGGCTTCAGCCTGTTTGGCCATGGCCCGTTTCATTTCGTCCGGCAGGTCTATCTCTTTAATCTCCACCTTGGAGACTTTAACGCCCCAGGGTTCAGTGTCAGCGTCAAGGATCTCCTGAATGCGCATGTTTAGTTTCTCCCGTTCGGAAAGGAGCTCGTCAAGTTCCGCCTGCCCGCAGATGCTGCGCAGCGTGGTCTGGGCCAGCTGGCTGGTGGCGAAGTAATAATTTTCCACCTGGACCACCGCTTTGG